>CAMPJH010000086.1 GCA_946886845.1 uncultured Sphingomonas sp.
CTATGACACGGCCGAATATCGCGCATCGAACTATGCGACCGCGGCGAACGCGATCACCGCCTACAACAACGGTGCCACCGGCAAGGGGATCAAGATCGGGGTCGTCGACACCGGCATCAATCCCAGCCTCGTGGAGTTCAAGGGCAAGGTCGATCCGGCCAGCGGCGACGTTTACGGCCAGCGCGGAGCCAGCGACGAGGACGGTCATGGAACGGCGGTTGCGGCGGTCGCCGCTGCCGCCCGCAACGGTAGTGCAACCATGGGAGTGGCGTTCGACGCAACCATTGTCAGCATGCGCGCCGACCAGCCCGGAAGCTGCGACAGCGAGGACGGCTGCGCCTTTTTTGATGACGCCATAGCTGACGGAATCGATGCCGCGCGCGTCGCCGGAGCCAAGGTCATCAACCTGTCGCTCGGCGGGTCGCAGCCGAGCGGGGAATTGCTGGCGGCGATGCAGCGCGCAGTGGGCGCCGGCATCGTTCTGGTGATTTCCGCCGGCAACGATGGCGAAAAGCCGGAAGGGGTGAACCCCGATCCGTTCGCGCTAACTCCCGCGAGGCAATTCCCGGGAATGGTGATTATCGCGGGCTCGATCGGCGCGCCGGGTGCCAAGGGGGGCACTGACCTCACCGCGATTTCCGACTTCTCCAACCGCGCCGGGACCGGCGCCGCTTATTACCTGACCGCGCTCGGCTATCAGGACCGCGCGCCCGATCATGAAGGCACGCAGTGGCTGTGGTCGGGCACCAGCTTCTCGGCGCCGACCATCTCGGGCGCGGTGGCGCTCATGGCGCAGGCCTTCCCGAACCTCACGGGTGCGGAGATCGTCGAGATCCTGTTCGTGTCGGCCGATGACCTCGGCGCCAAGGGCGACGACTCCATCTTCGGCCAGGGCCGGCTCAACATCGCTTCCGCGTTCCAGCCGATCGGCGCCGCGGTGCTCGCCGACAGCAAGATCGCGGTCAGCACCAGCGACAATGGCGATCTTCCGCCGGTCGCCGGCGATGCCAAGGGCGGTGAATCTTTTGGCGCAATCATCCTCGACGGCTATGACCGCGCCTTCGTCCTCGACCTGGCGAAAACGCTCAGGCAGGCGCAGCTTTCGCGGCCGCTGACTCACGCCATCCAAAGCGGCGTCAAGGTCAGCAGCGTCTCGGCGGGCCAACTGACCATCGCGATGACCGTCGCCGAGCGCCGCAACTTACCGCAGGGCTTCGCCCTAGAGCGGCTGGGGATCGGTCCCGAAGATGCGCGCAAGTCGCGGCTGATCGCCGGTTCGGCGATCGCCCAACTCGATAACAAGACCGCGCTCGCGTTTGGCTTTGCCGAGGGCGCCAAGGCGATGGAGCGGCGGCTCAACGGCGCCGAGGCCGGGGCCTTCCTGATCGCCAAGGACATCGCCGGCGATCCCGGCTTTGCCGCTACCCGCAGCGGGAGCGTGGCGCTTCGCCGCCAGGTCGGCCCGGTCGGCGTCACCATCGCCGGCGAAAGCGGGGCGGTGTGGAACGAGGTGCGCACCACGGCGACAGATTCCCCCTACCGGTTCGCCAGCATTGCGGTCGACAAGAGCTTTGGAAGCACCTGGCTTTCGGCAGGCGTTAGCCGGCTCGACGAGAAGCAGACTCTGCTCGGCGGCCGGATGCGCGATTCGCTCGGCGGCGGCGGCTCGAGCAGCTTGTTCCTCGATCTCGAGGCGCGGCGCGATCTCGGCAGCGGCTTCAGCGCGAGCCTGAATGCGCGCCACGGCTGGACCAGCTTCGCTTCGGGCAGGTTCGCCACCAACGCTTTCGCCGCCGACGTCGCCAAGAGCGGGCTGCTGAGCGATCACGACCGGATCGGCCTGCGAATCTCACAGCCGCTGCGGGTTGCGAGCGGCGGCTTCGCCATGATGTTGCCGAGCGCCTATGATTATTCGACGCTGACGGCGTCCAGCAGCTGGACGACCTATTCGCTGACCCCGAGCGGGCGCGCGATCGACGCCGAGCTGAGCTACGGATCGGGCCTGTGGGACGGCAGCGGCTGGCTTGGCGGCAATCTGTTCATGCGCCGCCAGCCCGGACACATCGCCAGCGCCGAGAACGACTATGGCGCGGCGATCCGCTTCACGCTCGGCTTCTGAAGCTCGGGAACAACATGCCGACTCGGCCGCGATAGTCT
Organism: uncultured Sphingomonas sp.; assembly: GCA_946886845.1. Next base: position 2,158 of record CAMPJH010000086.1, read on the forward strand.
TCGTAGTCGCGGCCGTGGAAGGCGACCAGGTCACGCTCCTCGTAGCGGATGGCGATCAGCATGTAGATCGACATGCCGACGGCGAGTAGCAGGTGACCGGCCGTCATCTGCGGGGTTGCCCAGAAGGCGAGAAAGAACCCCGCGTAAAGCGGATGCCGGATCCATTTGTAGAAAAACGGCGTCCGGAAGGTCGGCGGCTCCGCCTGGCGGCCGCGCAAGTGAAACCAGGCCTGCTGCAGCCCGAACAGCTCGAAATGGTTGATCAGGAAAGTGCTGAGCAGCACCATTCCCCAGCCGATCCAGAACAGCACGAACACCAGGTCGTGGAGCAAATAGCCGCCGACGTCCCAGATGACGATGTCGATCGGCTGCCAAAAGCGGAACATGATGACCAGGGCGAGGCTTGCGAAAAGCACGTACATGCTGCGCTCGGCCGGCGGTGGGACGATCTTCGTCCAGGCGCGCTTGAACCACGGGCGCGCCATCACACTGTGCTGGACTCCGAACAAAGCGATCAGGGCGACGTCGATGATGACCGCCGCGCCGAGCGGCAACTGCGACGGCGGATTGTCGACCGTCTTCGGACTCAGCTCGCCAAGGGCGAGATCGCCGACGAAGATGATCAGGTACAGGAAGGTGGCGAAGAAGATCGCATAAGCAAGGATCGCGAACAGCAGCGAAGCAATTCTGGACATGCAGATTTCCCCCCTTTGTCGGCGCGTTTGGCGAGCGGTGCTCTAGCCGCCGCCCACGCCGTATTTGACGATCACTGGAACTTCGCAATTGCCAACCCGGCGGTAAACCGCAGCGTAAGCGTTCGCCGGCGGCAACTCGCCAAGCTTGCGCGGCTTCGCCGGCTGGCTGGGATCGAATGCGTAATAACTGGTGGTGCGCGGGCAGTCGGGTGACTGCGGCAGCAGGGCCCCTTTGACGACCGGCGCGCTGTTGACGCCGACCGCGCCGGCGGCGGCCGGAAGCAACGTCAGGAGTGCAACCGCAAGGAGGCGCATGCGTGGCTCCTTTCGGAAGTCACGCTATCACTTTTCCTTCAGACGGTGAAGCTTTCCCCGCAGCCGCATGCGCCGGTCGCATTGGGGTTGTCGAACACGAAGCCGGCGGCGAAATCGTCTTCGCGCCAGTCCATGATCGACCCGACCAGATAAAGCACCGAGGCACCGTCGACGTAGAAGGCGCCGCCGGGAGTTTCGATCTTCTCGTCGAGCGGGTTTTCCTCGCTGACATAATCGACCGAATAAGCGAGACCGGAGCAGCCGCGCCGCGGAGTCGACAGCTTGACCCCGATGGCGCTTGTCGGCGCGCGGCTCATCAGTTCGGCGATGCGCTGGTTGGCAGCGTCGGTCAGGGTAATCGCCGCCCGGCGCGCGCGAAGCTTCGTTTCCTTGTTCATAGCATTCCCAATTCCAGCCGTGCCTCGTCGCTCATCTTCGACGGGTCCCACGGCGGATCCCACACCAGCTTGACCTCGGCATCGCGGACGCCCGGCACCGACAGAACGCGCAGCTCGACCTCGTTGGGAAGCGATTCGGCGACCGGGCAGTGCGGGGTCGTCAGGGTCATGGTGACAATTGCGTCGCCGTCCTCGGAAATGTCGACGTCGTAGATCAGGCCGAGCTCGTAGATGTCGACCGGGATTTCCGGGTCGTAGATCGACTTCAGCGCTTCGACGACTCGGTCCTTGAGGTCTTCGTCGCCGGCCGCGGCCGGCGCGGTCTCCGTGTCCCCGGCGAGGAATCCGGCGAGATAGTCGCGCTTGCGTCCGAGCTTCTCGGCCGCGCTCTCGGGAACGCGGCCGCGCGGCGGCGGACTAACCGACCCGACTTCCTCGATCTCGATCTTGCGTTCCTCGTTCATGCCGCGAAAATCCGCTTCACTTGTTCGATGCCGCGCACCAGCGCTTCGATGTCCGAGCTGTCGCTGTGCGCCGCGAAGCTCGCCCGCGCCGTCGCCGCGACGCCGAGCGATTCCATCAGCGGCTGCGCGCAATGGTGGCCGGCACGGACCGCGACGCCCGCATCGTCCAATATGGTGGCGGTGTCGTGCGCGTGCACCCCGTCGACGTTGAAGCTGACGATCCCGGCGCTGTCCTCGGGTCCGTAGAGCGTGACTCCGCCGATGCTGGAAAGCGCCGAGCGAGTCTCGGCAACGAGCGCGCATTCGTGGGCGTGGATCGCGTCGAGCGACAGGCTCTCGGCCCAGTCGACAGCGGCGTGCAGGCCGACCGCGCCGACGATGTGCGGGGTCCCCGCCTCGAACCGCATCGGCGGGTCGAGATAGGTGGTTCCGGCGAACGTGACGCGGTCGATCATCGAGCCGCCGCCCTGCCACGGTGGCATCGACGCCAGCAGCTCGGGCCGCCCCCACAGGCAGCCGATCCCGGTCGGGCCGTAGAGCTTGTGCGCGGAATAGGCGTAAAAGTCGCAGCCGATCGCAGCGACGTCGACCGGCATCCGCGGCACCGCCTGACAGCCGTCGAGCAGCAGCAGCGCGCCCTTGGCATGGGCGATCTCGGCCGCGCGCTTCGCGTCGAGGACGCTGCCGAGCACGTTCGACACATGCGCGAAGGCGACGACGCGATGGTCTTCGGTCAGCATCGCCTCGGCCGCGTCGAGATCGATCTTGCCGTCGCCGGTCAGCGGCGCCGCGTCGACTTCGTAGCCGGCGAGCTGCCAGGGGACGATGTTGCTGTGATGCTCGAGCTGCGACAGCAGCACGCGCGTGCGGCCCTCCTTCGGGAGCGCCCGCGCGACCAGGTTGATCGACTCGGTCGCGCCGCGGGTGAAGACCAGCTCGCTCGGCTTGCCGCCGATCAGCTTCGAGGCAGCGGCGCGAGCGGCTTCGTAGCGGCCGGTCATTTCGCTCGAGCGCTGGTAGATGCCGCGGTGCACGGTTGCATAATCGCGGGCGTATGCCGTGGTGATCGCGTCGATCACCGCCTGCGGCTTCTGCGCGGTCGCGGCGCTATCGAGATAATGCCAGCCGGCGATGCCCGGGAACTGGTCGCGGACATTTAGCGTCGAATTGGCGATGAGGGCGGTTTCGCGGTTCATCCCGCTACTCTCCGCAGCGAGTCGCGCGCAGCTTTGCCGATTGCCTCGGAATCCTTGGCGCTCTCCCACAGGCCCATGATGAAGCCTTCGAGCAGCAGCGCCCGAGCCTCGGCGGGCGGAAGGCCGCGCGATTCGAGATAGAAGAGCTGGGTCTCGTCGAGCTCGCCGACGGTGGCGCCGTGGGCGCATTTGACGTCGTCGGCGAAAATCTCGAGCTCGGGCTTGGCGTTGGCAGTCGCCCCGCGATCGAGCAGCATGGCTTTCACCGACTGCTCGGCATCGGTCTGTTGCGCGCCGCGAACGACCTCGATCTTGCCGAGATAGGTGCCGACCGCCTTGCCGCCGAGCACCGATCGCACCGTCTGGCGCGAGCGGCCGTTCGGTTCGAGATGGCGGACGTTGGTGACGATCTCATTGGTCGAAAGATCGGTGCCGATATTGGCGGCGAACAGCTCGAACTCGGCGCCTTCGGCGAGGCTCACCTCAAGCTCGATGCGACCGTACTGCTCGGCGGTATTGAGCACGAACAGCCGTATCTTTGCGCTCGCGCCAAGGCTGATCGCAACTCGGCGAACTTCGACCGCATCGCCGCTCGGAAGCCAGACCTGCTCGAGGCTTTGCCCGGGCAGGATCGCGATCCGCTCGGGTTCGCTCGCCTGCTCCCAGACGGGCTGCAGAGCGTCGAGGTCGGCGTAGCGCCACTCTTCCTGCTTGCGGGTGGGGAAGGGCGCGGTCATGCGCGCCTCCGCTGCATGAAGGCGCGCAGGCGCCGGTCGCGGCGGCGCTGCCGTTCGGGCGCCATCAGTCCGTAGAGCGCGTCGAGGGCGAAGCCGAACGCGAGCAGCCCGGCCACGGTCCAGGCGATGTCGCCGGTGTCGAAGAAGCGACTCAGCACCAGCTCGGCGACACCGATCATGCCGAGCAGGAAAACCAGCAGCGCAACGTCGGCGATGGCAAGGCCGGGCCGGCGCCGGCTGGTGCCGGCGGCGATGACGAAGCCGATGCAGGCGAGAATGATCCAGAATGCGGTCACGCCGCCGCCTCCGCATAGCCCTCACGTTCGAGATCGCGGGCGAGCTCGATGTCGCCCGAGCGGGTGATTCGGCCGGCCTGCAGCACATGGACCGCGTCGGGCCTGACATATTCGAGCAGGCGTTCGTAGTGCGTGATCAGCAGCACGCCTTTGTCGGGCGCGCGCATGATCCGGTTTATGCCCTCGCCGACGATCCTGAGCGCGTCGATGTCGAGCCCGCTGTCGGTCTCGTCGAGCACTGCGAAGCGCGGGCCGATGATGCCCATCTGCACCATCTCGGCGCGCTTCTTCTCGCCGCCCGAAAAGCCGACGTTGACCGGGCGCTTGAGCATCTCGGCGTCCATGTCGAGCAATGCCGCCTGCGCCTTTGCAAGCTTGATGAACTCGGCGCCCGACAGCTCGGCCTCGCCGCGGACGCGGCGCTGCGCATTGAGACTCTCGCGCAGGAACTGGAGGTAGGAGACTCCAGGGATTTCGACCGGATATTGGAAGCCGAGGAACAGCCCCGCCGCCGCCCGCTCGTGCGGCTCCATGG
>CAMPJH010000087.1 GCA_946886845.1 uncultured Sphingomonas sp.
TCGGCGACGACGAGATGGAAGTCGGCGTCGGCATCCACGGCGAGCCCGGCCGCCGCCGCGAGAAGATCACCAACGCCGACGCGATCACCGAGGAACTGTTCGAGGCGGTGGCCAAGGACGTGCCGTTCAATGCGGGAGATCGGGTAGCGATCATGGTCAATGGCCTCGGCGGCACGCCGATCACCGAGCTCTACGTGATGTACGCCAAGGCCCACGAGCTGGCCGAGAAGGCCGGCTTCACCGTCGTGCGCAACTATGTCGGCGAATACTGCACCAGCCTCGAGATGGCCGGCGCCTCGCTCACCATCCTCAAGCTCGACGACCAACTCGAGAAGCTGCTCGACGCGCCGGCAAAGGTCGCAGCGCGGATCTTCTGATCGGCTTTCCCGCCGTCCACCCCATTCGGTGGGCGGCGGGAACCTGTCGCGAGCACGCGACTTCACCCTCTCATGCAGTGGCCCTTGCCGGACCTGGACGCCACCAACTGGCGCAAGGGCATTCTCAGCGAACAGCGCATCAACCAGGTGGCCCTCGGCGGCCTGGCGATCACTTTCATGCTGTTGGTGGTAGCGCTGATGTCGGTGCTCAACGGCTTTGCCGCCAATACCCGCGCGAGCGACCTCGTCGACCACACGCACCGCGTCAAGGCGACCATCGCCGATGCCGAAAACAACCTCGAGCGCTCGATCGCGGCGCACAACGGGTACCTGCTCGATGCCGCCCCGGAGCGCCTGCGGGTCTATCGCGAAAGCGCCGCGGCGGTGGAGGAGAACCTCGACAGACTGGATACGCTGACGCTCGACAATCCCGAACAGCGGGAACGGGTCGTCAAACTCCGGCCGCTGATCCGCCAGGTCAGCCGCGAGCTGGATACGTCGATCGGGATTGCCGTCGAAGGCGATGTCGAGCTCGCGCGCGAGATGTTTCCGGCGCGCCGGCGGCCGCTGCTGCAGGTACGCGCCCTGACCGACGGATTGAGCGCCGTCGAGGACACGCTCCTCGAGGCGCGACTGGCCGACGAGCGCCGCAGCCTGCGCCAGGTGCAGAACCTTCTGATCGCCGTAGCCATCGCGCTCATCGTCACCGCGCTCGGGACGATCTGGCTGCTGCGGCGCAACGTCAGGTCGCTCCACGCCAGCCGCGCCGAGCTGCACAACCTCAACCTCGGGCTGGAAAGCGCCGTCGCGGCGCGCACGGCCGATTTCAAGCGGGCCAACGAGGAGATCCAGCGTTTCGCCTATATCGTCAGCCACGACCTGCGCTCGCCGCTGGTCAACGTGATGGGCTTCACCGCCGAGCTTGAATCGACCCGCGCCCGGCTGACGAGGTTTCTCGACAAGCTCGAAACCGAGCATCCGGGATTGGTCACCGAAGAAGCGACGACCGCAGTCGGCGAGGACTTACCCGAGGCGATCGAGTTCATCCGCTCGTCGAGCGAGCGGATGGACCGGCTCATCAACGCGATCCTCGACTTGTCGCGCCAGGGCCGGCGGGTCCTGCATGCCGAAACCCTGGCGATGGACGAGGTGCTGGAAGACATCGCGGATTCGCTCGCCACGCTGGCGGAGGATCGGGGCGCCGAGATCATCATCGAAACGCCGCTGCCGGAAATCAGCCACGACCGCATCGCGATCGAGCAGATCTTCACCAACCTGATGGAGAACGCGCTGAAATACCTCCGGCCCGGCGTCGCGGGTCAGGTTCGGATCCGCGGCCGGCTGGAGGACGGGAGCGCCCTGTTCGAGGTCGAGGACAACGGGCGCGGCATCAGGGAGAGCGATTACGAGCGCATCTTCGACCTGTTCCGCCGCTCGGGCGCGCAGGACCAGCCCGGCGAAGGCATCGGCCTGGCCAACGTGCGCGCCCTGGCCTACCGCCTCGGCGGAACCGTCAAGGTTTCCTCGCGTTACGGCGAGGGGTCGGTGTTCACCGTGACCCTGCCGCAGGAATTCCACGACAACGAGAGGGATAACGTTGCCTGATCCGCACAGCGTCCGGATCGTCATGATCGAGGACGACGAAGGTCATGCCCGGCTGATCGAGAAGAATATCCGCCGGGCCGGCATTTCCAACAAGCTGGTGCACTTTCTCGACGGCACTTCGGCGCTCGAATACCTGTTCGAGCATGCCGAAGGGCCGGCCAAGAACGGGCCGGCGCTGGTCCTGCTCGACCTCAACCTGCCGGACATGAGCGGAACCGACATCCTCGCCCGGATCAAAGGCGATGCGAAGCTGCACAAGGTTCCCGTCGTCGTGCTGACCACGACCGACGACAAGCTCGAGATCGCGCGCTGTTACGACCTCGGTTGCAACGTCTACATCACCAAGCCGGTCAACTACGAAAGCTTCGCCGACGCCATCCGCCAGTTGGGGCTGTTCCTTTCGGTGATCCAATTGCCCACCGCCGAGGGTTGATGGATAAGCCGCGGCGCATCCTCTACATCGACGACGACCCCGGCCTGCGCCGGCTGGTCGAGAAGCTGCTCGGCCGGCGCGGGCATACGGTTGTCGTCGCTGCCAGCGGGCAGGAGGGCGTCGAACGGGCGCGCGAAGGCCATTTCGACCTCATCGCGCTCGACCACTTCATGCCGGGCATGGACGGGATGGAGACGCTCGCCGCACTGCAGCAGCTGCCCGGCTGTCCGCCGATCGTCTATGTCACCGGTTCGGATGAAACGCGCATCGCGGTCGATGCAATGAAGGCCGGGGCCGCGGAGCACGTGGTCAAGTCCACCGGCGGCGACTTCGTCGACTTGCTGGAGACGGCATTCGCCCACGCGCTCGCCCGGCTCAGGCTCGAGCGGGCCCGAGACCAGGCCGCGGCCGACCTCAAGGCGGCGAATGCACGGCTCGAGGCGCTGCTGCGCGAAGTCAACCATCGCGTGGCGAACTCGCTGCAGCTTATCATCTCGATGGTTTCGATGCAGTCGCGCCTGCTGCCCGACGAGGCGGCGCGCGCGGCCCTCAAGGACACCGAGCGGCGCATCCAGGCGATCGCCGCGGTCCACCGCAAGCTCTACACATCGGGCGATGCCGAAGGCGTGGAGATGGACGAATACCTCGCCGCGATCGTCCAGGAATTGCAGGAGACCTGGTCGAACCCGGTCAGCCCGCGGGCGATCGAACTGGAGGCCGAGGCGCTGCGGCTGGAAACCGACAAGGCGGTTTCCCTCGGCGTGATCGTCAACGAGCTGGTCTCCAACGCCTGCAAGTATGCCTACGCCGAGGGCGAGGAAGGTGAGGTCCGCATTCGCCTCAAACGCGAGGGCGAGAACACCTTCCGGCTGGAGGTCGAGGACGACGGATGCGGCTGCCGGCGCGACGAGCCGCCCAGGGGGACCGGGCTCGGCTCGAAACTCGTCGCGGCCATGGCCGGGAGCCTGCAGAGCAAGCTCGAGTACGATCCCTCGCACGACGGCTGCCGCGCGGTGCTGGTTGCGCGGATCTGATCGGGGCCGTAGGCCGACGCTTGCTTACGGCCGCTGCGCGACCGCGTCGAAGGCGAATTCGAGCTGGACCGACCCGGCGAGGCTTTCCGCCGAGGGACCGGTTCCGACACCGAAGGCATTTCGGTTCACTCTGGCGGTGCCTTCCACGCGCTGCCGCAAATCGTTCCCTGAAAGCGTGAACGTGAGCGCCTGCGGATGGCTGGCACCTTTCATCGTGAGAACCCCTTGCGCCGTGTAGCGGCCGGGTCCGGTGCGGCGGACGGACGTCGCGCGCCAAGTTGCTCTGCGACCAGTTTCAACCGCGAAGAACTCCGCACCTTTCAACAGGGTCTCCATCGCGGCGTCGCCCACCGAAGCGCTGGCGAGGTCGACGTCGATCCGGATGTCGGCATTTTCTGGCACGTCGGGGTCGAAGCGGATCGATCCGCTCCATTCGGCAAATCTCCCTTGCACGGTGTCGCCGCCGTTGCCGACCGAGAACGCGAGCCGCGTTCCCGGCTGGATCGTCCAGCCTGGAGGAGGCCGGTCGGGCGGCGGTGGAGCGATAGGCTCGGGCGCCTCCTCGGGCGATTCACGCTCGCCCCGCTCCGATGCGGCGGCTGTATCCCCCGCGTCGGTCAGTGGAAGCGTCGACTCCGCCCGGACAACCCGATCGCTCTCACCCGAGGTGCCCGCCAGCACGAACAAGAAGGTGGTGAGGCCGGTGACCACGACCAAGGCCGAGAACAGCCCGACCGCCAGGGCAGACCCCCCCGGAGCCATTCGTTCGAGCAAGCGATGGCGCAGGATGAAGTGGTGCCGCAGCGCCCCGGCCACGTGCAGCACGAATAACCCAATCGCCAACCAGGAAAGGAGCTCGTGCGCCTGCTCGCTCGCGCCATGAACGTCGGCGGAGACCGGTAGGTGCGGCCAGGGCACGACCCCGAACAGAACGGTCGGCGCGTCGATCGGCGCTGTCGACACCAGCAGCCAGCCGGTGAGCGGCCCCAGGATCAGGACCGCGTAGAACCCTGTATGCACCGCCTTTGCAGCAATCGCGACAAACCCTTGCTCGACGGGCGGGGGCGGGCGGTTGACCAGGCGCCAGGCAAACCGCACCAGGGTGAGCAGCAGGATCGCGATGCCAACCGACTTGTGCAGCTGGTATGCGGCAAAGCCCGTCGCGTCCTTGGGCATGGCGAAGCCAAGCGCCAGTTGGAAGGCGAGCGCCAGGGCGAGAAGCCAATGCAGCAGGATCGCAATTGCGCTGTAGCGGTCCTGACCGCCAGGAGACTCGTCTCTCATCACTCGAACAAGGTAGCGCCGTCTTCGTCCACCGGATTGCGATTGTTCTCCGAGCATTGGAACTCGAACAACTGGCCGTTGCGGTCGCGGCGGTAGGTCACCGTAACCTCGAACGGTGCCGCCAGCGCCTCCGGGTCTTCCATCCGCATCTGGTTGAGCAAGCGGTCCGGATCGTCCGGATCGAGGCGGATGCGCTCGATCATTCGAAACTGCTCTGAGCGCAGCATGCCCGAGAAGAACGGCAGCTCGTTCCAGATGCCGACCGTGTCGACGACCAGCGTGTCGCCTTCCCAGCGGCCGATCGAATGACCCATGTAGGTCGGATCGAGCTCTTCGAGCGGGGGATGGGTCCTCCCATCGGTCCAGATCGTTCGGGTCTGCATCCAGGCTTCCTGGTTTACCGTAATCCGTCCCGGGGAGAAGATGAACTCGTAGGGATACTGCGCGAGCTGCATGATTCGCGGCATGCCGGGCGGGCTGCAGTTCGATCGGTTGCGGCGCTCGACCCCGTCGTTGGCGCGAACCTCGTCCTGCCAGGCGTTGTATCGTTCGAGATAGTCGCCGACCAGAGCCGGCTCGTCGCGAGGGGAACCAGGGGGGCTGCGATTGAGGAACCAGACACCGCCCCAGTCCGGCAGAGCGTCGAGCTGGGCGTAATGGCCCTTGGGATGACCGGCGCCCTGGCCCTCATCCAGCCCCTCCGGCGCCGGCGAGCCGGGCGACTGCGCGACCGCGCTCTCCGTCAGCGAGAGCGGAATCGCACAGCATATCGCGAACAGACCAGCGGCAGCTTGCGACTTCATTGCGGCGTCAATCGATCTCGCCCATGCTCGATCCGTCGGGCAGCACCACGCCGACGTAGGATCCGCCCTTGGTCCCGCTGCGCAGAGGATGAACGTACAGCGTCACCTTGTCACCGACGCGCAACGTCGTGCGCTTCCAGCCGGATTGGGTGAGGTTGTTGGGGCTGGTCATCTCGATCGACCAGCGCTCGATCCGGCCGCCGACGTTTGCATCCGCCTCGATGAAGGCGTGCGGGTTCTGCCATTTGAAGCGCACCACGTTCGCCTCGAGCTTGATCGCTTTCCGCATGTCGAACATGGCATAGCTGTGATGGGCGATGGCCGGAGCGAAGGGGACCGGCGCGATCAGCATCAGAAGCAGGAAAGTTCGCGCAATCTTGGTCATGAGAACCTCTGTCACAGGGGTCAAAGCTGCGGCACGTTTACCGGCGTGCCGTTTTTCGGCAGGCCCGAATCGAGCACCGTTCCGCCCGTCTTGGTGAGGTCGAGAAACAGCCCGCCCGACTTGCCATTGCGAAGCGGCGCGATGCGCACGGCGATCCTGTCGCCGGGCTTCAACGAGGCGCGATTCCATCCTTGCCGTTTCAGGTTGTTCGGGCTGTTGAGCTCGATCGACCAATGCCGTCCGCCCTTCGCGTCGAGCTCGATGAAGGCATGCGGATTGGTCCACTGGAACTCGGCCACCGTGCCTTCGAGCGTCATGACTTTCCTTTGATCGAACATCGCGAAGCTATGATGCGCCAGAGCAGGAGCGGCGAGCGGGAGCAGTCCGGCCAACGCCAGGCAAAGCGCGCACGCGGAAGCAGTTGTCTTGTTCATCGGGTGTCCTCGTCGGCCTGGCTCTCGCCGCGCTCCTCGGCAGCCGCCCTGCCGAGGTCGGTGCCCGGCAGGTTCTCGTTGTAGGCCAGGATGCAGTTGGCTTCGTTGACGTCGGTGTAATCCTGGCGATTGAAGCGCTTGGTCGAGCGCCACTCGCCGCGCCAGTTCTGCGGATCGGTCATCGTGTAGTCGACCTCCATCACCGAACCATCCTCGAGCAGGCGGATGCGCTCGACGATGCGGAACTCGTCGGAGATCGGGATGCCGTGGTCGATCCAGTGATTGTCGGT
>CAMPJH010000088.1 GCA_946886845.1 uncultured Sphingomonas sp.
GCCGGCGGCGAGCGGATCGAAGCGCTCGACGCCGAGCTACAGAAGGCGCGGCTCGACTATTCGGCGCTGGCCGATGAACTGAGCCGCAAGCGGCATGAGGCTGCGGCCAGGCTGGACCTGGCAGTCGCCGCCGAGCTGGCCCCACTGAAGCTCGACTCGGCGCGGTTCCGGACCGCGATCGGCGAGGCCGAGCCGGGCCCGTCGGGCACCGACCGGGTCGAGTTCGAAATTTCGACCAATCCCGGCGCGCCGTTCGGTCCGCTGACCAGGATCGCCAGCGGCGGCGAGCTGTCGCGCTTCATCCTCGCGCTCAAGGTCGCGCTGGCCGAGGCGGGAAGCGCGGCGACGATGATCTTCGACGAAATCGACCGTGGGGTCGGTGGCGCGGTGGCGAGCGCGATCGGCGAGCGGCTGGCGCGGCTGGCGAAGGATTCGCAGGTGCTAGTCGTGACCCATTCGCCGCAGGTGGCGGCGCGGGCGACCCACCATTACCGGATTGAGAAGGCGCATGACGGCGGCGCGACCCGCACCCACGTCCGCCGGCTGACCGGCGAGGAGCGGCGCGAGGAGATCGCGCGGATGCTGTCCGGCGCGTCGATCACCGACGAGGCGCGGGCGCAGGCATCGCGGCTGCTCGACGCGGCATGACCAGCTACGTCGCGCTTCTTCGCGGCGTGAACCTCGGCAAGCGGACGTTGCGCATGGAAGATCTTAGGCGCATCGGCTCCGAGCTCGGTCTTGAGTCTCCTCGCACCTTCATCGCCAGCGGCAATCTGCTGTTTGCGAGCGACAAGAAGGAAATCGAGCTCAAGGCGGCGCTCGAAGAGACGCTGGGCAGGCATATGGGCGCGCCGGTGCCGGTGATGATCCGGACGGCCGAAGAAATGGCCAAGGTCGCGGCCGCCAATCCGTTTGCCGACCAGCCCGGCAACCGGGTCGTCGCGATCTTCCTCGACGAAGCGCCGGCGGAAGCTTTTGCCGATCATGCCCGAAACGTCGCTGGCGAGCGGATGGCGGCCCGAACCCGCGAAATCTACGTTCACTATCCGGACGGGCAAGGCGTATCGAAACTGCAGATCCCGGCCGCGGCGACGGGCACCGCGCGGAACATGAACAGCGTGGCGAAACTGGCCGAGCTGGCTAAAGAGACCGGATGAGCAGGCAGAGAGAAATTCCGCACGACTTCGAAGGCGAGCAGCTGGAGAGTGTGTTCGTCGGCCGACGCGACGGCCAGGCGCGGCCGACGGTGATCCTGGTGCCGACGGTGATGGGCGTTTCCGAACTCGAGCTGGGCTTCGCCCGCCAGCTGGTCGAGCTCGGCTACAACAGCCTGGTCGCCGACCTGTTCGGCAAGAAGTTCCGTGGCGCCGAACGCGACGTGATGTTCGGCGAGATGGGGCGCCTGAAAGGTGACCGCGCCGCGCTCCGCCGCCGGCTGGTCCACGTGCTCGAACTGGTGCGGGAGATCGACGAGGTCGAGGACGGCCAGATCGTCGTCGCCGGCTATTGCTTCGGCGGCCTGTGCGCGATCGATCTGGCCCGAAGCGGCGCCGACATCGCCGCCGCGGTCGCCTTCCACGGGCTGCTCGATCCGCCGGGGCTGGAGCCCGAGAAGATCAGCGCCAAGGTGGTGGCGTTCCATGGCTGGGACGACCCGATGGTGCCGCCCGAAGCGGTCGTCGCGTTCGGCAAGGAGCTGACCGAAGCCGGGTCCGACTGGCAAATCCACGCCTATGGCCATGTCGCCCACGGCTTCACCAATCCCAACGCGCACGAGATCGGGATCGAGGGGGTGCGCTACAATGCGCTGGCCGCCGAGCGGTCGTGGACGAGCTTCGTCAACCTGCTCGAGGAATTGTTCGGCGCGAATGGCTGACGAGCCGACCGAAGCCGAGGCCGCCAATCGGTTGATGCGGCTGGCGAAGCTAATCGCCCGCCACGACAGGCTCTACCATGCCCAGGATGCGCCGGAGATAACCGACGCTGAATATGACGCGCTGGTCCGCGAGAACCGCGAGCTCGAAGCGCGCTTCCCGCACCTGGTGCGGCCGGATTCGCCGTCGAAGCGGCTCGGCGCCGCTCCTGGCGGGGCGCTCGCCAAGGTCGCCCATGCGCGGCCGATGCTCAGTCTGGAGAACGCCTTCTCGAACGAAGAAGTCGAGGAGTTCGTCGGGCGGATCCGGCGGTTTCTCAACTTGCCGGAGAGCGCCGCGGTGCCGGTGACCGCCGAGCCCAAGATCGACGGCCTGTCCTGCTCGCTGCGCTACGAGAAGGGCCAGCTGGTGCTCGGTGCGACACGCGGCGACGGATCGGTCGGCGAGGATGTCACGCCCAACGTTCGGACAATTACCGACATTCCGCGGAAGATCGCCGGCGCCCCCGAAGTGCTCGAGGTGCGAGGCGAGATCTATATGTCGAAGGCCGATTTCGAGGCCTTGAACGCGCGGCAGGCGGCGAGCGGCGGCAAGATTTTCGCCAACCCGCGCAACGCCGCCGCCGGCTCGCTGCGGCAGAAGGACCCGTCGATCACCGCCGCCCGGCCGCTGCACTTCTTCGCTCATGGCTGGGGCGAGATTTCCGAGCCTTTGGCGGACAGCCAGTTCGAGGCGATGAAGCGGATCGAAGCGCTGGGCTTTCCGGTCATCGACCTGCTGGTTCGGTGCGACGATCTCGACGCGATGCTCGCCCATTATCGGGCGATCGAGAAGGCGCGCGCCGACCTTCCCTTCGACATCGACGGAGTCGTCTACAAGGTCGACCGGCTCGACCTGCAGGAGCGGCTGGGATTCGTCGCGCGGGCGCCGCGCTGGGCGCTGGCGCACAAATTCCCCGCCGAAAAGGCGCAAACCACGCTCGAAGCGATCGACATCCAGGTCGGGCGGACGGGCAAGTTGACGCCGGTCGGGCGGCTGACGCCGGTTGGGGTCGGCGGGGTGATTGTCGCCAACGTCACTTTGCACAATCGCGACGAGATTGCCCGGCTTGGGCTGCGGCTCGGCGACCGGGTGCTGATCCAACGCGCCGGCGACGTCATCCCGCAGGTGGTCGAGAATCTGACCCGTGACGAGCCGCGCGACGCCTACAGCTTTCCCGACCATTGCCCCGAATGCGGCAGCGAAGCGGTGGCGGAAGAAGGCGAAGTCGACGTGCGCTGCACCGGCGGCCTGATCTGCCCAGCGCAACGATTCGAGCGGCTGCGGCATTTCGTGTCGCGCGGAGCGCTCGATATCGAGGGCCTGGGCGAAAAATCGATCGCCGAATTCCTCGAGCTTGGATGGCTCAACTCGCCCGCCGATATCTTCCGGCTCCACCGGTTCCGCGAGGAGCTGATCGATCGCGAAGGCTGGAAGGAGAAATCGGTCGACAATTTGCTCGCCGCGATCGAAGCCAAGCGCGAGCCGGACCCGGCGCGGCTGCTGTTCGGCTTGGGGATCCGCCACGTCGGGATCGTCACCGCCAAGGACTTGCTCAAAGCCTTCGGCACCATCGAGGCGCTTCGCAGCGTGGCGACCTCGCCTGATGCAGCCGAAGAATTGTCGTCCATCGAAGGCGTCGGCCCGGTGGTCGCCGAAGCGCTGGTCGACTTCTTCCACGAAGAGCACAATCGCTCGGCGCTCGACGACTTGCTGTCCGAAGTGCGGCCGAAGCCATTCGTGTCGGAGGCGAAGCAGACCGAGTGGAGCGGCAAGACAATCGTCTTCACCGGCGGCCTAGAGACGATGAGCCGCGATGAGGCTAAGGCCCAGGCGGAGCGGCTCGGGGCGCGGACAGCCGGCTCGGTCAGCGCCAAGACCGACCTGGTGGTGGCCGGGCCGGGCGCCGGATCGAAGCTGAAGAAGGCCGAGGAGCTCGGAATCCGGGTGATCGGCGAGGAAGAATGGGCCAGCATTGTGGCCAAAGCGAGTGGTTGAGGGAGGGTTTTTAATGAAGCGTTTCGTTGTTGCCGCGGCGGTGGCCGCCGCCGTCCCTGGCTATGCGCTCGCGCAGGCCGTGCCGGCGCCGCCGGTCGCGGAGCAGAAGCCGTACATGGTCAAGGGGCCGAAGGAGCGCAGCGACCCTTATTATTGGGTGCGTGACGACAGCCGCAAAGATCCCCAGATGCTGGCCTATCTCAATGCCGAGAACGCCTATGCGGACACTCTGCTCGCCGGCACCAAGCCGTTGCAGGAGAAGCTGTTCACCGAGTTCGTCGGCCGAATCAAGCAGGACGATTCATCCGTTCCGGCGCGCCAGCGCGGCTTTTATTACTACAGCCGGTTCGAGACCGGCGGCGACTATCCGATCATCGCCCGCAAGGAAGGCGGGCTTGAAGCCAAGGAGCAGGTGCTGCTCGACCAGCCGGCGATGGCGAAAGGCCACGGCTTCTTCTCGATCGGCGAATGGATGGTCAGCCAGGACAATGCGCTGCTCGCTTACGCCGAAGACACCGTCGGCCGCCGCCAATATTCGCTCAAGGTAAAGAACATCGCGACCGGCGAAGCGCTTGCGGACGTCGTCGAGAACGTCGAGCCGAACTTCGTCTGGGCCGATGACAATCGGACGATATTCTACATAGAAAAGGACCCGGTGACGCTGCTCAGCAAGCGGGTGAAGTCGCACGTGCTCGGAACGCCGGCGTCCGCCGACAAGCTAGTCTATGAAGAGAAGGACGACAGCTTCTACATGGGCGTCGGCCGCACCAGCGACGACAAATATATCTGCATCGGCCTGCAGAGCACGGTCAGCAACGAGTTCCGCTGCACCAGCGCCGCCAATCCCGGCGAATGGCAGGTCGTCGCTCCGCGCGAGCGCGATTTTCGCTACGAATCCGATCACATCGGCAATCGCTGGGTAATCCGAACCAACTGGGACGCACCCAATTACAAGCTGATGACGCTCGCCGACGCCGATGCTGCCAAGGGCCGCTCCGGCTGGACCGACCTCGTCCCGCACGACCCGAACGTCTTCATCGAGAATTTCAAGCCGTTCGACAGCTTCATCGCCATCGAGCAGCGCTCGGGCGGCAACAAGAAGATGCGACTGCTGACCAACGATGGGAAAAGCAGCGAAGTCGCCTCGGACGAACCGGCCTATGCGATGGGACTCGGCGCTAACCTGGAATCGAACACGACCAGGCTTCGCTATACCTACGATTCGCTGACCACGCCGCGAATCTGGTACGAGGTCGACGCGAACACCGGCGAGCGCACGCTGCTGAAGCGCACGCCCGCGCCGAACTACGATCCGTCCAATTACGTGACCGAACGGGTGTGGGCGACGGCCCGCGACGGAACCAAGGTTCCGGTATCGCTAGTCTATCGCAAGGGCTTCAAGCGCGACGGCACGGCGGCGATGCTGCAATATGGCTACGGCAGCTACGGCTTCTCGCAGGACCCGAGCTGGTCACCGATGACGCCAAGCCTGCTCGACCGCGGCATGATCTATGCGATCGCCCATATCCGCGGCGGTCAGGAGATGGGCCGCGCCTGGTATGACGCCGGCAAGCTGCTCAACAAGAAGAACAGCTTCACCGATTTCATCGACGTAACCCGCTTCCTTGTCGCCGAGCGCTATGCCGCGAAGGACCGGGTGGCGGCGCAGGGCGGAAGCGCCGGCGGGCTGCTGATGGGGGCGGTCGTGAACATGGCCCCTGAGGACTATGACGTCATCATCAGCCAGGTTCCGTTCGTCGACGTGGTGACGACGATGCTCGACGCTTCAATCCCGCTAACCACCAACGAATATGACGAGTGGGGCAACCCGGCCGACGTGAAGTTCTACGACTACATGCTGTCTTACTCGCCCTACGACCAGATCGAGGCGAAGTCCTATCCGGCGATGTTCGTGGGCACCGGCCTGTGGGACAGCCAGGTGCAATATTACGAGCCGACCAAATATGTCGCGAGGCTGCGGGCGACGAAGACCGACAGCAACCCGCTCGTCTACCGCGTCAATATGGAGGCCGGGCACGGCGGCAAGTCGGGCCGCTTCCAGCAATACCGGTCGCGGGCCGAATATTACGCCTTCATGCTCGACCAGCTGGGGGTCGAGTAAGGACGAGCACCGGCCACTCGCCCGAGCCGCCATCGGCCAGCCCAAGCCCCTGATCTTCATAGGCGCGGGCAACAGCGTCGCGTTGGCTGTCGAGTAACCCCGCGAGGATGATCGTTCCGCCCGGCGCGAGAGCCTTGGCGAAATCCCGCGCCAGCTCGATCAGCGGGCCGGCGAGGATGTTGGCGATGATGAGGTCGAACGGCGCCCGCGCGGCAAGCATCGGTGAGCCCATGCCGTCGGCGACTGCGAGGAGCAGCTGTCCCGGCCCATGGCCAAGGGCGACACCGTTGATCGCCGCATTGTCGCGGGCGACATCGATCGCGACCGGGTCGATGTCGGTGGCGATGCACCGGGCTTGCGGCCACAGCGCCAATGCCGCGAAGGCCAGCACCCCGGTGCCGGTGCCGATGTCGGCAATGTTCGCGAAAGCGGCGCCGTCGCGCTCGAGCCGGTCGAGCGCTTCCAGACACCTTGACGTCGTCGCGTGCTGGCCGGTGCCAAAGGCCAGGCTGGCATCGATTTCGAAGGCGATGGTCCCGGTCGGGCGGGCGCGGTGCATCGGCGTGTGGACGAAGAAGCGGCCGGC
>CAMPJH010000089.1 GCA_946886845.1 uncultured Sphingomonas sp.
ACGGGTTGCTGTTCCTCATGACTCCCCCCTTGCTGGGGTGGGGTTGGGGCGGGGTGCTGTCCGTCGTAGAGCGCGAGCCCTGAAACATCATCCGCCACCAGGCGCCGTTAGCCGCGCACGATGCCTGCGCAAGCAGATGACGGACGCGGAGCAAAGGCTCTGGCGAATACTCAAGGCGGGCTTTGGTGACTGGCATTTTCGCAAACAAATGCCGTTGCGCTACTTCATTGCGGACTTTGCGAGCCATCGCGCCAGGCTCGTAATCGAGGTCGATGGGGGCAGCACGGCGCGGAGGTTGATGCTGAGCGGAGCGCAATTATCGAAGAAGAGGGTTATCGCGTCCTGCGCTTCTGGAACAATGAGGTGATTGGCAACCCGGACGGCGTCTGGAGCGTCATTGATCGCATGCTGCACGAACGTCACCCCCACCCAACCTCCCCCATCGAGGGGGAGGAGTCTTAAGTCATGCCTCGCAAACCGAAGCGCGCCGGACTGCCCACCCGCAAGCAGATCCTCGACTTCATCGCCTCGTCCGACCAGCCGGCCGGCAAGCGCGAGATCGCCCGGGCGTTCGGGCTGTCGGGCCAGGACAAGATCGAATTGAAGGCGCTGCTTCGCGACATGGCCGACGAGGGGCTGATCGATCATTCGCCGGGCCGCGCCTTCCACCAGGCGGGCGGGGTGCCGAAGGTGACCGTTCTGCGGGTCGTCGAGAGCGACGACAGCGGCAACATCTTTGCCGTGCCCGAACATTGGGAGGCGGAGATTCCGCCGCCCAGGCTGCGGGTGATCGAGAGGGGACGGCGCGGCGCGCTCGGCTTCGGCGACCGGATCCTGTCGCGGACGGAGCAGCGTGGGCAGGGGTACGTCGCCCATCCGATGAAGAAACTGGCCCGCGCCGCCGAGCTGGTGCTGGGCGTCGTCCGCGAAGACGGCGGCCGGTTCTGGCTGACGCCGGTCGAGAAGAAGGAGCGGCGCGAGCTACCGATCGGCGATTTGAACGACGCGACGGCCGGCGACCTGGTGCTGTGCGAGCTGACCGGACGCGGGCCGCGGGTCAGTGCGCGGGTCGACGCGGTGCTCGGCGACCCGTTCGCTCCGAAGAGCTTCAGCCTGATCGCGATCCACAAGCACGACCTTCCGACCGAGTTCAGCGAAGCGGCGATCGAGGAAGCGAAGCGGGTGGCGAAGCAGCCGCTCGGGGAGCGCGAGGACCTGACTCACTTGCCGATCGTCGCCATCGATCCCGCCGACGCGCGCGATCACGACGATGCGATCTGGGCCGAGCCCGACGGCGAGGGCGGCTGGAACGCGATCGTCGCCATCGCCGACGTCAGCTTCTACGTCCGGCCGGGAAGCGCGCTCGACAAAGAGGCCCGCTCGCGCGGCAACAGCGTCTATTTTCCCGACCGCGTCGTGCCGATGCTGCCGGAGGAACTGTCGGCGGACATCTGCTCGCTAAAAGCGGGGAAGGCGCGCGCGGCGATGGCGTGCCATTTGAAGATCGCCAAGGACGGGACTCTCGAGAGCTGGAAATTTACGCGCGCGAAGATTTGCGTGGCAGCAAACATTGCCTACGAAGATGCCCAGGCCGCCATGGACTTGGCGAGCGAGGTACGGATCGAAGTCTCCTCGCCGACCTGCTCCATGCCGCAGATCGAAGGGCCGGTTCCGAACGCGCTCGTGGAGACAGCGCTCACGCCGCTGTGGGCCTGCTGGCGGGCGCTGCTCAAGGCCCGCGACAAGCGCGAGCCGCTCGAGCTCGACCTGCCCGAGCGGCAGGTGGTGCTCGACGAAAAGGGTCGGATCACCTCGGTCGCGCCGCGCGAGCGTCTCGACGCGCACCGGCTGGTCGAGGACTTTATGATCGCCGCCAACGTCGCCGCGGCGCGGGCGCTGGAGGCGAAGAACGCGCCGGTCATGTACCGGGTCCACGAGCCGCCGAGCCGCGAGAAACTGGTTTCGCTGAAGGACTATCTCGACACGTTCGACATCCCGTTCACGCTGGGCCAAGTGGTCCGGCCCGCGACCTTCAACCGGATCATCGGCCAGGTCGGCGACGCCGAATATCGGCCCGAGATCATGGAGCAGCTGCTGCGCACCCAGATGCAGGCGCGCTACGCACCGGAGCGGCTCGGCCACTTCGGACTCAGCCTCGCGACCTACGCCCATTTCACCTCGCCGATCCGCCGTTACGCCGACCTGCTGGTCCACCGCGCTTTGGTCTCCGCCTACAAGCTCGGCGAAGGCGGGCTGCCGCCCGAGGACGCCGCCAGGTTCGAGGAGATCGGCGAGCAGATCTCGCGGCTCGAGCGGCGGGCGATGGAGGCCGAGCGCGAGACCCTCGACCGCTATGTCGCCGCCTTCCTCGCCGACCAGGTCGGACAGCTGGTCGATTGCCGGATCACCGGGGTCCAGCCGTTCGGCTTCTTCGCGACCGTAGAAGAGCTCGGCGGCGACGGGCTCGTGCTCGCTTCGACCCTCGGCCAGGAATATTTCCGCTACGACGAGAAGTCGCAGCAGCTGGTCGGCGAGCAGAGCGGCGAGACCTATCGCCAGGGGCAAAAGCTCAAGCTCCGGATCGTCGAGGCCAACCCCGTTTCAGGCGGGCTTCGCTTCGAATTGCCGGAGGGCAGCTATGGCGGCGGCGGGCAGGCGCCGGGCCGGCGCGACAAGGTCCGCGGCGGCCAGCGGCGAGGGCGACCGGGCAACATTCGGCACCAGGGGCGGAAACGCTAAAGGGAGACAGACATGGCGTACAAAATCGCAATCCTCGTCGGCAGCCTCCGCAAGGACAGCATCAACAACAAGGTGGCGCGCTCGATCTGCGCGCTACGCGGCGACAATCTCGAATGCAGCGTCGTCGAGATCGGCGACCTGCCGCTCTACAACGAGGACCTCGACAAGAATCCGCCCGAGCAATGGGTCCGCCTGCGCGACCAGGTCCGGGCCGCGGACGGCGTGCTGTTCGTTTCGCCCGAGTATAATCGCGGTGTTCCCGGAGTTCTCAAAAATGCGATCGATGTCGGCTCGCGGCCCTACGGACAGAGCGTCTTCGACCAGAAGCCGGCGGCGATCGTCACCGCCTCGCCCGGGTCGGTCGGCGGGTTCGGCTCCAACCACCAGATCCGCCAGGCGGCGGTGTTCCTCAACATGCCGGTGATGCAGCAGCCCGAGGCCTATCTCGGCCATGTCAGCGGCGACAGCTTCGATGCCGACGGCTGCCTCAAGGAAGGGCCGCTCAAGGAGATCGTCATCAAGCTCGCCTGCGCTTTCCACGACTGGGTGGAGATGATCCTGCGCGCCCGCGAGCTGCTGCTCCACGACGCCGCGAAAGAGGCGAAAGAGGCTCAGCCCGCCTAGAGCTTCGGAAGCGTCACCCCCTGCTGCCCCATATATTTGCCGGCGCGGTCGGCGTAGCTGACTTCGCACGGCTCGTTGCCCTGGAGGAACAGGAACTGGCAGGCGCCTTCGTTGGCATAGACCTTGGCCGGAAGCGGCGTCGTGTTCGAGAACTCGAGCGTCACATGGCCTTCCCAACCGGGCTCAAGCGGCGTCACATTCACAATTATCCCGCAGCGCGCATAGGTTGATTTGCCGAGGCAGATCACCATCACGTCGCGCGGCACCCGGAAATATTCGACCGTGCTCGCCAGCGCGAAGCTGTTGGGCGGGATGATGCAGACGTCGGTCGTCCGGTCGACGAAACTGTTGGCCGCGAAATCCTTCGGGTCGACGGTCGCCGAATCGACGTTGGTGAAGATCTTGAAGTGGTTGGAGACCCGCGCGTCGTATCCATAGGACGATAGGCCGTAGCTGATGCAGCCTTCGCGCCGCTGCGCCTCGACGAACGGCTCGATCATCTTGTGGTTCTGGGCCTGCTCGCGAATCCAGCGGTCGGAAAGAATGGGCATGAGAGTTGCGTAACCGGCACATCGGCCGCCTTCAATTTTGGCCCGCATTATTTCTGTGGATGAGCCCGTCGGCTCGGCGGGGGAGGATTCACATTCTATCCACAGCCGCGCGCAGCTGTGCTACTTTCGTTCTCGTTGGAAAGTCGCCGGTGGGGCGTAGACCTTAAGCCATGGCAGAAATCGTTCGAATCGCCGACCCGGCGCAGCCGGTCGCAACCCCTTCGCTCCCCGCCAATATCGAGGCGGAGGCGGCGCTGCTCGGCGCCATGATGCTCGACAACCGGTTGGTCGAGGACATCGGCCTGAAATTGAAGCCGCACCATTTCCACGAAGCGGTGCACGGCCGCATCTACGAAGCGATCCTCAAGCTCACCGACAAGAACATGGTCGCCAATCCGGTCACTCTGCGGCCGATGTTCGAGGCCGACGAGGCGATGAAGGAGATCGGCGGCGCCGGCTATCTCGCCACCCTGACCGGCTCGGGCGCGGCGCTGATCGCGGCCAAGGATTTCGCCCAGCAGGTCTATGACCTGGCGCTTCTCCGGGCGCTGATCGGGGTCGGCCGCGACCTCGTCGAAAGCGCCCTCGACACCAGCGAGGACGTCGCTCCGCTCGAGCAGATCGAGCGGGCCGAAACCGAGCTCTACAAGGTCGCCGAGGAAGGCGGCGCCGAGGGCAAGGCGCAATCGTTCGCCGAGGCCACCAAGGAGGCGCTGAGAACCGCCGAGAAGGCGCTCAACAGCGGCGGCCATCTGTCCGGAATTACCACCGGCCTCGAAGGGCTCAACGGCAAGATCGGCGGGCTGCACAACAGCGACCTGCTGATCGTCGCCGGCCGTCCCGGAATGGGCAAGACCTCACTCGCGACCAACATCGCCTTCGCCGCCGCCGAGCGGTTCGTTCGCGACACGATCGACGACGGCATCGAGCCCGAGAAATCGGCCGGCGCGGCGGTCGGCTTCTTCAGCCTCGAAATGTCGGCCGACCAGCTGGCGACCAGGATCCTCGCCGAGCAGTCGGGGATCAGCTCCGAGAATTTGCGCATGGGCAAGATCAGCAAGCAGGAGTTCCGCGAGCTCGCCCGGGCCGCCGCGAAGCTCGAAAACTTGCCGCTGTACATCGATGACACGCCGGGGCTGACCATCGCCGCGCTTCGCGCCCGCGCCCGGCGGCTCAAGCGGCAGAAGGGCATCGGCCTGGTCGTGGTCGATTATCTCCAGCTGCTGCAGGGCACCGGCAGGAACTCCAACGAGAACCGGGTCAACGAAATTTCAGAGATCAGCCGTGGACTCAAGACCCTGGCCAAGGAGCTCGACCTGCCGGTGCTTGCGCTGTCGCAGCTCAGCCGCGCCGTCGAGCAGCGCGAGGACAAACGGCCGCAGCTGTCCGACCTCAGGGAATCGGGATCGATCGAGCAGGACGCCGACATCGTCATGTTCGTCTATCGTGAGGAATATTACGCCGCCTCGCGCGAGCCCAAGCGGCCGGGACCGGACGACGACGTCAAGGTCCACGAAGCCCATGAGGAATGGGCGCAGGAGATGGGCCGGGTGTACGGCACCGCCGAGCTGATCGTCGCCAAGCAGCGCCACGGCGCCACCGGCAAGGTGCGGATGAAGTTCGACAGCCGGGTCACCAAGTTCAGCGACGCCGCCGACGACGCTTACCTTCCCGAGGCGCGCGGCTAGGCCGGTTTGCCAATCTCGGGCGATGCAATAAGGGGGCGGCACCGCAACCGGAGCACCGCCAATGGCCGAGCAATATGACGTGGTCGTTCTTGGGTCGGGACCCGGCGGCTATGTCGCCGCGATCCGCGCCGCCCAGCTGGGGCTTAAGACCGCGATCGTCGAACGCGAGGCCTTGGGCGGCATTTGCCTCAACTGGGGCTGCATCCCGACCAAGGCGCTGCTGCGCTCGGCCGAGGTGTTCCACCAGATCAAGCATGCCGAGGCCTACGGGCTGTCGGCCGGCAAGCCGGGGTTCGACCTCAACAAGGTCGTGCAGCGCAGCCGTTCGGTCGCCAAGCAGCTCAACCAGGGCGTCACCCACCTGATGAAGAAGAACAAGATCGCCGTCGTCATGGGCGAGGGGAAGCTGACCGGCAAAGGCAAGCTGACCGTCGCGGCCGAAGGCAAGACTACCGAGCTCCAGTACAAGCATCTCATTGTCGCCACCGGCGCTCGCGCCCGCGAGCTTCCGTTCGCCAGGTCGGACGGCAAGCGTATCTGGACCTACCGCCACGCGATGACCCCGCCGGAAATGCCGAGCGAGTTGCTGGTGATCGGCTCGGGCGCAATCGGCATCGAGTTCGCCAGCTTCTACGCCGACCTCGGCGCCAAGGTGACGGTGGTCGAGATGCTCGACCGCGTCGTCCCGGTCGAGGATGCCGAGGTGTCGGAGGCGCTGGCCAAGTCGCTGACCAAGCAGGGGCTGGCGATCCATACCCGCGCCGGTGTCGAGAGCCTCAAGGCCGACGCCAAGGGCGTCGCGGCAAAGATCAAGACGGCCGACGGCAAGACCTCCGAGCAGCAGTTCAGCCATGCGATCGTCGCGGTCGGGATCGTCCCCAACACCGAGGGCATCGGCCTCGACACATTGGGCGTGCAGATGGCCAAGGGGCATATCACTACCGACGAGCTTTGCCGCACCAGCGTGCCGGGAATCTGGGCGATCGGCGACGT
>CAMPJH010000090.1 GCA_946886845.1 uncultured Sphingomonas sp.
GCACCGAGCGGCACGAGAGCCGCCGGATCGACAACCAGCTGCGCGGCCGCTCGGGGCGCCAGGGCGACCCCGGTCTGTCCAAATTCTATCTGAGCCTCGACGATGACCTGCTGCGCATCTTCGGCCCTCAGACCATGTTCGCCCGGCTAATGAACAAGAACCTCGAGGACGGCGAGGCGATCATCAGCCCGTGGATCTCGAAAGCGATCGAGACCGCCCAGAAGAAGGTCGAGGCGCGCAACTACGACATCCGCAAGCAGGTCGTCGAATTCGACGACGTGATGAACGACCAGCGCAAGGTCATCTATGAGCAGCGCGCGGACATCATGGATGCCGAGACCGTCAGCGACGTCATCGCCGACATGCGAGCGGAAACCGCGGCGTCGATCGTCATGGCCCACTGCCCGCCCGGAACCTATCCCGAGCAGTGGGACGTCGACGGCCTGAAGGAGAGCGTCGACGCGGTGTTCGGCCTCCAGCCGCCGTTCGAGCAGTGGCTCGAGGAAGAGGCGGTCGAGCAGGATATCCTCATCGAACGCCTGCAGGCGCTCGCCGACCAGCATATGGCGGACAAGCTCAGCCAGGTTGAGCCCGAGCGCTGGGACGAGGTCGAGAAGAGCATCCTGCTGCAGACCCTCGACCATCAATGGAAGGACCATCTGGCGACGCTCGACGCGCTTCGGCAGGTCATCCACTTGCGCAGCTATGCCCAGAAGAAGCCGATCGACGAATATAAGCAGGAGGCGTTCCTGCTGTTTGAGCGGCTGCTGATCACCATCCGCGAGGAAGTGACTCGGGTGCTGATGCGCGCCAACGTCCAGATCGAGGCCGCGCCGCCGCCGCCGCTGCCCGACTTCATCACCCAGCACATCGATCCCTTCTCGGGCGAGGACGACACCGCCGATATCGACGCGGCGACCGGGGCGGTGCTGTCGAACCTGCCGCCGCTCGGCATTCCGCGAGCCGATTTCCCGGGAGGGCAGGAGGGAGTCGACACGGCGACCGCGCCGGTCAGCCGCAACGCCCCATGCCCGTGCGGATCGGGCAAGAAGTACAAGCATTGCCACGGGCAAATCGCGTAGCTGAAGCGGCGGCCAAGCCCGCCGCTGGCATCGATCGCGAGCAGGTTCTGCTCGCCTATCGTCCGCCCGAAGAATTGGTCGACCGCGAGCGGATCGACCAGGCGCGGCTCGGCGCAGAGGAGCTGGCCGAAGCGACGTCGGTCGCACGGACGCTGGTCAAGGCGGTTCGGAAGCACAAGCCGTCGGGGCTCGACGCCTTCCTCCAGACCTACGATCTCGGCAGCGACGAGGGCATTGCGATGATGTGCCTCGCCGAAGCGCTGCTGCGAATTCCCGACGCCCACACCGCCGACGAACTTATCGCCGACAAATTGTCCAAGCCGGACTGGGCCGAGAAGCTCGGCGATTCCGAATCCGCCTTCGTCAATGCGGCGACCTTTTCGCTGCTTCTGACCGGCAAGGTGCTCGAAGGCGCCAACGACCGCTCCGACAATTGGCGGGCGGCGCTCGGCCGCGCCGTTGGCCGGCTCGGCGAGCCCGTGGTTCGCACCGCGGTCAACCAGGCGATGCGGATCCTCGGCCGGCAGTTCGTCTTCGGCCGCACCATCGACGAGGCGATGCGCCGGGCCGAGCCGGAGCGCCGCCAGGGGCTAAGTCATAGCTTCGACATGCTGGGCGAAGCGGCACGGACATTCGAGGACGCCGAGCGCTATGCCGAGGCCTATTCGAGCGCCATCGACCGGATCGCCAAGGAAGCGAAGGGCGGATTCGTCGAATCCCCTGGCATTTCGGTCAAGCTGTCGGCGCTGCATCCGCGGTTCGAATGGAGCCATGCCGAGGAAGCGGAGCGCTACATCCTGCCGGTGCTTCGACGGCTCGCCGCCAAGGCCAGTGCCGCCGACATCCACCTGACCATTGACGCCGAGGAAGCCGACCGGCTCGAGCTGCAGATGGACCTGTTCGAGGCGCTCGCCGCCGACGATGCGCTGTTCGCCAATGGATGGAGCGGCTTCGGGATCGCGATCCAGGCCTATCAGAAGCGCGCCGAGCCGTTGTGCCGCTGGACGGTCGAACTCGCCCGCGCCCACAGCCGCCGTTTCATGGTCCGCCTGGTCAAGGGCGCCTATTGGGACACCGAGATCAAGGCGGCGCAGGTCGCCGGCCTGGCCGACTATCCGGTGTTCACCCGCAAGGTCGCGACCGACGTTTCCTATCTTGCCTGCGCCAAGGTGCTGCTTGGCGCCAACGACCTGATCTACCCGGCTTTCGCCACCCACAACGCCAACACCATCGGCGAGGTGAAGGCGATCGCGCACGGCGCGACATTCGAGTTCCAGCGACTGCACGGCATGGGCGAGGGCTTGTACGAGGAGCTGGCGAAGCTCGAGCGGGCGATCGGCGACGCGCCGACCCCGGTGCGCATCTATGCGCCGGTCGGAAGCCACAAGGAGCTGCTCGCCTACCTCGTCCGGCGCCTGCTCGAGAACGGCGCCAACTCATCGTTCGTCAACCGGATCGCCGACGAGCAAATCTCGCACGAGGAGCTGGTGCGTGGCGCGGTCGCCGAGCTCGAGCGGCTCGAACCCAAGCGCAACCCTTTGATCCCGCTGCCGAGCGACATCTTCGGACCGACCCGGCGCAATAGCGCCGGCGTCGACCTGTCCGACCCGCTGGTCCGCGAACCGCTGCTCGGGCGGCTGAAGGCACTCGAAAGCCGCAGCTGGATCGCCAAGCCGACGGTTGGGAAGGGCAAGGCCAGGGCGATCACTTCTCCTTACGATCGGCGACTTACGGTCGGAGATGTTTTCGAAGCAAGCGCCGATGAAGTCGACCATATGGTTCGCGCCGGGCACGCCGCACAGAAGGGATGGGACGCGCTTGGCGGCGACGAGCGCGCGCGCCTGCTCGACCGTGCGGCCGATCTCTACGAGGAGCATCGCGAAGAACTCTTCTCGCTGTGCATTCGCGAAGCCGGGAAGACCTTGATCGACGCGGTGCTCGAAGTGCGCGAGGCGGTCGATTTCCTGCGCTTCTACGCTTCGGAAGCTCGGCGCCAGTTCACCAGGCCGATGCCGCTGCCCGGCCCGACCGGCGAACAGAATGAGCTGCGGCTGCACGGGCGCGGCGTATTCGCCAGCATTTCACCGTGGAACTTCCCGCTGGCGATCTTCACCGGCCTGACCTCGGCGCCGCTCGCTGCCGGCAATGCGGTGATCGCCAAGCCGGCCGGGCAAACGCCGCTGATCGGCGCGCTCGCGATCGAGCTGATGCACCAGGCGGGCATTCCCAAGGACGTCGTCCAGCTTGCGCCCGGCAGCGGCAAGGTGGTCGGCGGAACGCTGACCGCGCATCCGTTGATTGCCGGCGTCGTCTTCACCGGCTCGACCGAGACCGCGCGGATGATCAACCGTACGCTGGCCGAGCGCGACGGGCCGATCATCCCGTTCATCGCCGAAACCGGCGGCCAGAACGCGATGATCGTCGATAGCTCCGCGCTGCCCGAACAGGTCACCCGCGACGTCGTCTCGTCGGCCTTCCAGAGCACCGGCCAGCGTTGCTCGGCACTTCGCGTGCTGTTCGTCCAGGAAGATGTCGCCGAGGGCATGATCGAAATGATCGCCGGGGCGATGCAGGCGCTGACCATCGGCAACCCCACCGACATCGCCACAGACGTGGGGCCGGTCATTGACGAAGCGGCGAAGAAGGAACTCGACCGGCACCTCAAATGGCTCGACGCCAATGCCAGGAAGATCTGCGTCCTCAAGTTGCCCGCCGAGACCAAGCACGGCTGCTTCGTCCCCCCGGCGATGTACGAGATCGATTCGCTCAGCGAGCTCAACCGCGAGAATTTCGGTCCGATACTGCACGTCGTCCGCTTCGACGGCGAGGACATCGCCGGAGTGGTCGAGCAGATCAACGCGACCGGCTACGGCCTGACGCTTGGGCTGCAGAGCCGGATCGACACCACCCGCGACTTTGTCGAGCAGAACGCCCGGGTCGGCAATTTCTATGTCAACCGCAACCAGATCGGCGCGGTGGTCGAAAGCCAGCCGTTCGGCGGCGAAGGGCTATCCGGCACCGGCCCGAAAGCCGGCGGCCCGCATTATGTCGCCCGCTTCGCCACCGAGCGCGTCACCTGCATTGACACCACCGCCGCCGGCGGCAACGCGACGCTGATGGCGGCGCTCGAAGGCTAGCTAAGCCGCCTTCGCCTGCCGCTCGGAAATGTAGGCGTCGACGAGATCCTCGAGCACGTCGAGCGGGACTGAGCCGTTCTCCAGAACCACCGCGTGGAACTCGCGGATATCGAAGCGCGGCCCAAGCGCGGCGCGCGCCTTGTCGCGAAGCTCGAGGATCTTGAGCTGGCCGATCATGTAGCTGGTCGCCTGGCCCGGCCAGTTGAAGTAGCGCTCGACCTCCTTGGTCGCGTCGCGCTCCGACAGCAAAGCATTGTCGAGGAAATATTGGATCGCCTGATCGCGGGTCCAGCGCTTCGAATGGATGCCGGTGTCGGTCACCAGCCGGACCGCGCGCCACAGCTGGGTCGAGTACATGCCGAACTCGGAGATCGGGTCGTCGTAAAAGCCCATCTCCTTGCCGAGGCCCTCGGCGTACAATCCCCAGCCTTCGCCATAAGCGCCGTAGCCGCCGAACCGGCGGAACTTGGGAACGTTGGGAAGCTCCTGGGCGAGCGCCGCCTGGAAATGGTGGCCGGGCGCGCCCTCGTGATAGCTGATCGCCTCGATCTGCGGCTTGAGCACCTGGGTCATGTCGGCGAGGTTGACGTAATAGATGCCGGGGCGTGAGCCATCCTCGGACGGGCGGTTGTAGAAAGCGACCGGCGCGGTTTCCTGCCGCCAGGTTTCGACCGCGCGCACCTCGAGCGGCGCCTTGGGCAGGCGGCTGAACCATTGCGGCGCGGCCGCCATCACCTGGTCGATGTAGCGCCGGGCGTCGGCCAGATATTGCTGCCGGCCGGCGTCGGTGTTCGGATATTTGAACTCGCGGCCGCCGACGATGTGCTTGAAGAATTGCTGCAGCGTGCCCTTGAACCCGACCTGGGTCTTGATCCGCTCCATCTCGCCGTGGATCCGGGCGACCTGGTCGAGGCCGATCTGGTGGATCTGGTCGGCGGTGAGGTCGGTCGTCGTCGAGTCTTGCAGCTGATGCGCATAGAAGGCGCCGCCCTCGGGCAGGCTCCAGGCGCCGCGGTTGCCCTGCGACTGTTTCTCGAGCTGGTCCCAGGTGGCGAGGAAGGTCCGGTAGCCGTTCTGGAACGGGCCGGTCAGCGCTTCGCTCGCGGCAGCGATCAGCCGCTGTTTCTCGGCGTCGGCGATGTCGAGCTTGCCGACCTTGGTCTTGAAGTCGGCGAACACCGGCGTGTCCGAACCCTTGGCGAAGGGTGCCCCAGCGAGCACCCGCCGGGCGTCGGCCCGGACCGGCGCGAAGTTGAAGGTCGACGGGACGATGCCCATCGCCGCCTGCTGCCGCTGGTTGGCGGTGATCTCGTTCATCACCCGCTCGACCTCGCGAAGCCGGGCAATATAGGCTTTGGCGTCGGCGACGCTGTCGACCTTGTGGTTGTTGATCAGGAAGACGGGAATCGAGCCCGCCGGGCTGCCGTTGGTGCTGGCGGGAAATTCGTGCGTGCGCCAGCGGAAGTCGGCGACCGACCGCTCGATTTCCTCTTCGAACAAGCGATAGCTGAGGCGGCTGGCCGGGCTCAGCCGGGCCGGATCGAACTGCGCGCGGAGCTGCTGAAGCTGCTGCTGCTCGAGCGCCAGGCTCTGCTGCTGGTATTCGTCGGTATAATTGTTGAGCCGGTCGTACTGGTCCTTGCGCCCCAGCGACGTCAGGAATTGCGGGCTTCGCGCGGCCTGCGCCTCGAACGCGGCGTCGAGGAACGCCATCAGCCTCTGGTCCTCGGCGGCCGGATCGACCGGCGGAACCGGCGCGACCGCGACCGGCGGCGGAGCCGGCGGCGCTACCGGCGGAGCGGTGGTGCAGGCGGCGGTGGCGAGAAGCAGTGCGAAAACGGGCAGGGTGCGCTTCACCGATCAGGTCCTCTTCTGGTTCGGATAGGCCGCCTTCCTAGCGCATCCGCGCGTCGCCGCCAGCCGAGTCGCGGCGATTCGCGGCAAGCCGGGCGAAGAAATGATTGCGTAGATCGGCGTCGAAGTTTGTGATCGGACTGTCGCCTTGGGGGGGTGAAATCGGGGGTTCGCCAAGTTCGCCAACTTCGTCACCCTCGTTCCTCGATTTGAACGTACAGGCCGACTTGCGGCTCATGCCGGCGCGCCGGGCGGCGAGGGTGACAGTCTGCGTCCCGGCGAGGGTGAGAATGAAGGTGACAGCTTTGGCTTGCTTCCATTCCCCGAGACGGTGCGGGCGGCGGGGGCAGGACATGCGAGGCAAGGGTGGTTCTCCTTCAAGGCATGGCGAAGCAAGCACAGGAGCGGGCCTGTAGGACAGGTTTTTCTCTCTTCGGCCGAGTTTCGCGACCGTTGTGGGCATTCAAGCCCCTCCCCTGGATGGGGAGGGGTTGGGGAG
>CAMPJH010000091.1 GCA_946886845.1 uncultured Sphingomonas sp.
CACGCCAGCCTCAACAAGGCCAACGGCCTGTATGCGAGCCTGGCTCGACTGCAGTTCGCCGGCCAGGCGGCCTAGCGGGTCGTTCCGCCGCTCGGCCGGGTGGTGCGCTTGCGGGTGCTCGCCTTCCGCGTCGTCCGGCGAGGCTTGGCGGCGGGCTTGGCGGAAGCCGTCGATTTCGCCGTCGCGCGCTTCGCGGCCGGACGCTTTGCGGCAGCGCGTTTCGCGGGCTTGCGCTTCGCGGGCTTGCGAGCCGAGGCGGGTGGCGCTGGTCATCACCGAGCTTGCCGCCGCGCTGGCGCTGTCGGCGGCGTCCATCCCGGCGTCCTTGATCGCCTTGCGGGCCTTGGGGCTGGCGCTGATCGCGGCCGCCGCCGCGGCGAGTCCCGCGGCCAGCATTTCCTTGCTCATCGCCGCCTTGGCGAGCTTGTCGACCGTCGACTCTTTCGACTTCGATGACCCCTTACGCTTGCTCGATTTTGCCATCGCAAACCTCCATTGGTCGCCAGATTAGACACATAAGTTGGCCCACTGTTCCGTTGCGGGCGCGAAAAGGCAAAGGATTTCGGCGAATCCGCCGAGGCCAGATGTGTCAAAGGGGACCGTCGGCTGGCGACGATCCCCTCGAACATGGTCAGCGGCCGAAGGTGACGGCCGTTCGTCAGCATCTAGGGCCTGCGAACACCCTCCTCCGACCTGCCTGCTGAACCATGAGACATCGGATCACCTCCTTTCGCTGCGTTGAAGCTGGGAGCGATGATGATGAGCCAATCGCGCAAGCACAAGACTTGTATTGCGTGATAAATTCGACAATCCTCTTCGACTTCGCGCTTTCGGGACTCACCCTGCGCGGTCAGCTCCTGC
The DNA here is from genome assembly GCA_946886845.1 of uncultured Sphingomonas sp. The sequence goes on from CAMPJH010000091.1 coordinate 862, forward strand.
AGTCCTCGATCACTCGCGCCGGCTGCGGCCAGGCCGGAACCGCGAGCATCGGCGCGCTTGCGGCTGCGGTCGCGAAGCTTCCGCGGGTGAAGGCGATCGAATCGAGAAAAGGATCGGTCGCGGCAATGTCCGCGGTCAGGACTTTCGTCGCTTCGAACCGGGACGGGATGGCGCGCGAGCCGGACGTCGTCCAGACCGACAGGGTCGGAGCCGCGGTGGCGACCGCGGTGCGGACGATCGAGACGGTGCGAGCGGCGCGGTTGCAGCGGATGACGAGCCGGCGAGCGGCGCTGGCGTCGACGAACGCCGCTTCGCTGCCGCCGGCGATCGGCCGGTAGGTCCAGGTTCCGGACAAAGGCACCAGCGAATCGAGAACGGCGACGGCCGGAGCCTGGGACACTGCGGGGGCGGTAAGCGGCAGCGCGCAGGCGGCCGCGAAGGCAATCTTCAATGCTTTCATTTGCTCAGGCGATCGACTTTTTCCTGGAGCTTCGCAAGCTCGGAGCGCAGCTCGTCGAGCTCTTTTTCCGAGGCGGCGGCCGCCTTCTTGGCATTGCCCGCGAATGCCCGGCTGGCGCCTTCGAAGATTTCCATGTTGCGCTTGGCGATATCGGCGAAGGCATTGCCGCCGAACGCGTCGCCGATCGCCTTCTGGTTGCGCTTGAACGCGTCCATCGCCGCTTCGAGATATTGCGGGACGACGCCCTGCATCGAATTGCCGTAGAGGCCGATCAGCTGCTTGAGAAAATTGACCGGAAGCATGGTCGTGCCGCCGCGCGATTCCTCGTCGACGATGATCTGGGTCAGCACCTGGCGGGTGATGTCCTCGCCGGTCTTGGCGTCGACAACCTCGAACTCACGGCCCTCGCGGACCATCTCGGCCAGACGGTCGAGGGTGATGTAGGCCGAGCTTTCGGTGTCATAAAGCCGCCGGTTGGCGTACTTCTTGATCACCACCTTGCCGCCTGATTTGCCCATGAACCGCTCCGATGCCTTTAACGACAGCGTAACAGACGCGAAGAGTGCGGTGCAACAAAACCGCGCTCCGCGGCCGCTACCGCTGTTCCTGGAGCTGGTCCGAATGGTGTCCGAGACCAAGCCCGAGCTGGCCGCGGCGGCGCTCGACGGCCTCGCCAAATATGAGCGGGCGCCGCGGCTCGACATTCGGCCGCGGCGCAAGGTGATCGCGCAAATCGGGCCGGCCACGCTCCGGGACTGCGGCGGAAGCGGGCCGCCGGCCGTGCTGGTGCCGTCGCTGATCAATCCGCCGGACATCCTCGACCTCGATGACGACGTCTCGCTGGCGGCCGCGGTGGCGCGCATGGGCCGACGAGCGCTGCTGGTCGACTGGGGTCCCGCAAGCGAGCGCGGCGGGCTCGATCTCGGCAGCCATGTCGAGGATTTGCTGATGCCGCTGCTCGGCGAGCTCGGCGAGAGCGCAGCGCTGGTCGGCTATTGCCTCGGCGGGACGATGGCGATCGCCGCCGCCAATTTGATCGAGGTCGAGCGGGTCGCCACTCTGGCTGCGCCTTGGCGGTTCTCGACTTATCCGCCGGGCGCCCGGCAGTCGCTGCAACGGTTGTGGCAGAGCGCCATGCCGACTGCGGAGCGGCTCGGCGCGCTGCCGATGGAAGTCCTGCAAAGCGCCTTCTGGTCGCTCGACCCGGAGCGGACCGTCGCCAAGTTCGCCGGCTTCGCCGAACTCGCCCCGGACAGCTCGAAGGCGCAGCGCTTCGTTACCCTGGAGGACTGGGCGAACGAGGGCGAGGCCCTGCCCTTCCCCGCCGCTCGCGAGCTGATCGAGGATCTGTTCGCGAGCGACCTGCCGGGCATCGGCGAGTGGCGGGTCGGCGGGCGCGCGATCGGCGACAGGCTGTCCTGCCCGCTGCTCAACATCACCGCCGCGGACGATCGAATCACGCCCGCCGCGGCGGCGCCGGCAGGCGAAATTCACCGGATCGACGCCGGCCACGTCGGCATGGTGGTCGGGTCGGCGCGGCCGAAGCTTCACGAAGCGTTGGCGGGGTTTCTCGGCTGACCTTGTCCAGCGGCAACGCCATCGCTAAGTCGCAGCCGCACGCACCCATAGCTCAGCTGGATAGAGCGCTGCCCTCCGAAGGCAGAGGTCAGAGGTTCGAATCCTCTTGGGTGCGCCACTCCCTCGACAAATCAGTAGCGGCTGGCGATGATCGGCCGGTGTATGTTCGCGCCCTCTTCCTCGCCCTCTTCCTCGTGACCGGCACCGCCGGGGCTGCCGAGCGTCCGCGCGCCCGCGAGGCCGGGATTGAATTCGGAATCCTCCCGACCGGCCCGCTCAACGCGATCACCGACGTCGCCGGCGTCAAAGTCGGGCACGTCACGATCATCGAAGGCGCGGCGATCCGGACCGGGGTGACCGCGATCCTCCCCCACGGCAATCTCTACCAGGATAAGGTTCCCGCCGGATTCGCGGTCGGCAACGCTTACGGCAAGTTCATGGGCTCCACGCAAATCGAGGAGCTCGGCGAGATTGAGACCCCGATCCTGCTCACCAACACCCTCAATGTGCCCGAGGCAGCGGCGGGAACGATCGAGTGGACTTTGCGACAGCCAGGCAACGAGCAGGTGCGCTCGGTCAACGCCGTCGTCGGCGAGACCAATGACGGGTTCCTCAACGACATCCGGGCGCGGCGGGTGAAGCCGGCGGACGCAGTTGCGGCGATCCAGGCGGCGGGCGGCGGACCGGTGGCGGAAGGTTCGGTCGGCGCCGGCACCGGAACCGTCGCCTTCGGCTGGAAGGGCGGGATCGGCACCAGCTCGCGCAAGCTGCCGCAATCGCTTGGCGGCTGGACGGTCGGGGTGCTGGTGCAATCGAACTACGGCGGCGTCCTGCAGGTGTCGGGAGTCCCGGTCGGCCAGGCGCTCGGCAAATATTTCCTCAAGGACGAGCTGAGCGGCGGCGCGGCCGACGGCTCCGTGATCATCGTCATCGCCACCGACGCGCCGCTGTCGGACCGTAATCTCGAGCGGCTGGCGCGGCGCGCCTTCCTCGGCATCGCCCGCACCGGCTCGCCGATGACCAATGGCTCGGGCGATTATGCGATCGCATTCTCCACCAATGCCGACGTTCGCCGAACAGCGGAGCGGCGATCGAAACCCACGGCGGTCGTCGACCTGCCCAACGAAGCGATGTCGCCGCTGTTCGAAGCGGCCGTCGAGGCGACCGAGGAAGCGGTGATCAACTCGCTGTTCGCGGCGACGCCGATGGACGGCGCGCAGGGCCATATCGACGCGCTTCCGGTCGACGAAGTGGTCAAGCTCTACCGGCGTGCGCGCCGCTAAGCCGCGGTTCTTGTAGTTTATGGGCTGTTCATATTTGGGAGGCGACATGGTTGTTGTGTTTGTAATTGGTTGGGCTTTGGCAGCGGCGCAAACCTTCCCCGATGAATCCTGCATTTCTTTTGTCTCACCAACGGGCGTGGTTTTGAGTTGGGCGCAGATGAATGATCTCGAAGCGGAATTGCTGCGAAAAGCGAGACGGGGCGGCTCTCAAATGATGGGACCTTACCGCTCTGCGAAGGAAGCGGCTGAGGCGAAGGCGTTTAATGACGCGGAAGATCGCAGACGCGAAGAGGCGAAAGCGGCCGCCCGCCGCCAGTTGGCTGAGTACAAATGCTTCCAGCGTCGACCAGGATAGTGAGGCGTCTGATCTTGCGGCGTCCGGCCAGTGTCCCTTGGCTTTCGATTACTGTCGAGTTGAACTGGAGGCATGCGCGCCGCTAAGCCGCGGTTCATTTCGGCGGTGGCACGAGCCCGGCGCCACAAAGGATCTCCCCAATGCTGATCGCGCTCCTCGCCTATCTCGGCGGCGTGCTGACCATCCTCAGCCCGTGCATCCTTCCCGTGCTTCCGTTCGTCTTCGCACGAGGCGACCAGCCATTCAGGCGCAGCGGCCTGCCTTTGCTCGCCGGTATGGCGCTGACCTTTGCGCTCGTTGCAACCCTGGCGGCAGTCGGTGGCGGCTGGGTGGTTCGGGCCAACGAGATCGGCCGCTGGGCGGCGCTGGCGCTGCTGGCGCTGTTCGGGCTGGCGCTGATCTTCCCCGCCTTGTCCGACCGGATGACCCGCCCATTGGTCGCCTGGGGCTCGCGGCTGACCGAGAAGACCGGCGCCCAGCGCGGCATCGGCTCGTCGCTGCTGCTCGGGGTCGCGACCGGGCTGCTGTGGGCGCCGTGCGCGGGGCCGATTCTCGGGATCATCTTCACCACCGCCGCGCTCGAGGGGGCGAGCGCCAGCACGACCCTGTTGCTGCTCGCCTATGCCGCCGGTGCGGCGACGTCGCTTGGCCTAGCGCTGCTCGCCGGAGGCAGGATCTTCGCCCGGATGAAACGCTCGCTGGGCGCCGGCGAATGGATCAAGAAGATACTCGGCGTCGCGGTCCTGATTGGCGTCGCGGCGATCGCCGCCGGGCTCGATACCCGAGTGCTCGCCAAGCTGTCGACGGCGCCGACCACCGCCATCGAAAGCGGCCTCGCGCGGCTGCTCGGGATGGAGGGCATGGACCAGTCGACGGCGACGACGACCGGCGAAGGCGGCCAGCTGGTGCTTCCGGTCGAAGGCGAGCTGCCGCCGCTCGACGGGATCGGCCCGTGGCTCAACTCGCCGCCGCTCAGCCGCGAGCAGCTCAAGGGCAAGGTCGTGCTGATCGACTTCTGGACCTACAGCTGCATCAATTGCCTGCGCTCGATCCCCTACGTGCGGGCCTGGCACGACCGCTATGCGAAGGACGGGCTGGTGGTGATCGGCGTCCACGCACCCGAATTCGCGTTCGAGCGCAGCCTCGACAATGTGCAAACTGCGGTCGCCGACCTCGGCATCCGCTACCCGATCGCGCTAGACAATGACTTTAAGCTGTGGCGCGCCTTCGACAATCATTACTGGCCGGCGCATTACTTCATCGATGCCCAAGGGCACGTCCGCTACCACCATTTCGGCGAAGGCAAATATGCCGAATCCGAACGGGTCATCCGCCAGCTTTTGACCGAAGCCGGCCGTCCGCCGTCGGCGCAAATGGCCGGCGCGGCGGCAACCCAGGCGGCGGAAATGGCCGCGTCGGGCAAGGGCCGGTCGCCGGAGACTTATGTCGGCTACACTCGCGCCGACCGCTTGGTCTCTCCCGGCGGGCTGCAGAAGGACCGCTCCAAGACCTATTCAGTGCCTTCGACCCTGGAGCTCAACCAATGGGCGCTGGGCGGTCGGTGGACCGCCGGGCCGCAGGCGGCGAGGCTCGATTCCCCGGGCGGCCGAATCGCCTACCGCTTCCATGCCCGCGACCTGCATTTGGTGCTCGCTCCGGGTGACGACGGAAGGCCGGTGCGGTTCAGGGTAACGATCGACGGCCGGGCGCCGGGCGCCGATGCAGGCGGCGACGTCAAGCCCGACGGAAGCGGGATCGTCACCGAGGAGCGCCTCTACCAGCTGGCGCGTCAGAAGGGCGACGTCGGCGAACGGACCTTCACCATCGAATTCCTCGACCCGGGCGTTCGCGCTTTCGCCTTCACCTTCGGCTAGCGACCGCCCGGTCGTTTCGGAACCGCCACCTTGGGCCCGCCGTTCAGGCGGCGGATGGAGC
>CAMPJH010000092.1 GCA_946886845.1 uncultured Sphingomonas sp.
TCTGGTGGCCGGGCCGAAGCTATGTCTCGTGTGACGGCAGTTACGCAGTGAACACCGGCCCCTGGGTGCGCGAGGGGGGCAAATCGGTCGGCTATTTCACGACGGTGTGGCAGCGCCAGCCCGGCGGCGGCTGGAAATGGACCTACGACGGCGGCGACAATCTAGACACTCCCCGCGCCGAGGGGGGTGACATCGAGGAAGTCCGGGCCGTGTGTGGCGGACAGCCGCCCCCGGCACCGACTCCCGAGCTCGACCCAGGAGTGAAATATACATCGGGGGAGAGCGCCGACGGCACGCTTCGCTGGACCTGGTCGGTCGCGCCGGACGGAAGCCGCAGCTTCCGCGCCTGGCTCTGGACCCTCGAGGGCATGCAACGCGTAATCGACGACCAGGTCGCGGCACCGCCGAGATGATCGAGCTGTTCGGATCCGCGCTCGTCACCTTCCTGGTGATCATCGATCCGCCCGGCTGCGCGCCGATCTTCGCCAGCCTGACTCGCGGCGCGTCGGCGGCCGATCGCCGGGCGATGGCGATCCGCTCGTCGATCATCGCCTGGGCGATCCTGATGTTCTTCGCGCTGCTCGGCCGGCCGATGCTGAACGCGCTCGGGATCAGCCTAGCCAGCTTCCGGATCGCCGGCGGAATCCTGCTGTTCTACATCGCCGTCGAGATGATCTTCGAGCGCCGCACCCAGCGGCGCGAGGACCGCGCCCAGGCGATCGAAGGCACGCCCGAAGCCGACGACATCAGCGTCTTTCCGATGGCGATTCCGATGATTGCCGGCCCCGGCTCGATTGCCAGCGCGATGCTGTGGGTGTCGCGCGCCGAAACCCCGATTCACATCGTCGTCGTCCTCGCCGCGATCACCGTCGTCATCCTGCTGACCATGGCCACTTTGCTCGCTGCCGGTCCGCTGATGCGCCTCATCGGCCTCAAGGTCGAAACCGTGATCACCCGGATCCTCGGCGTGATTCTCGCCGCGCTCGCGTCTCAATTCGTCATCGACGGGCTACGCCAGAGCTTCCCGGCGCTCGGCTAGCGCGCAATTCTCCACAGCTTGAACGGCGAGTCGGCCGGTAGCGGGACCGGGGTCAGCCAGCCGGGCACCTGGCCCCTGGTAAGCTGGCCGTAAAAGCCTTCCTTGGCTTCGGAGAGGAAGATCGTCGTCGTCGACGAGTTCGGGCAGGTCAGCAGGTAATCGGCGCGATATTTGGCGAAAATCCGCCGCGCCTCCTCTGCGCTGCCGCGGAACGCCTTCATCACGTCGGCGATCTGCTCGCCGTTGCGGTGGTACGGCCCCATGATCGCGTTGTGATGGGTAAGCGTGATCAGCCTCGGAGAGTAATCGAGGAAGGTGAACACCGTCCCTTTCGGCTGCTGCGCGATCGGCCGGTAGGCGACGATGAAGTTGCACAGGCGATTGGCCTTCTCGATTTCGACCTCGCGCGGGGTCGGCACTTTAGCCGGCGCCAGCTTGAGGCCGAGCGGGACGAGCGCGCCGAAACCGACCAGCGCGACCGCGACCACGCCGAGCGTGCGCACCCAGGAGCGCTTGCTTCGGTCGAACGCCGGCGCCAGCAACCACACTACCGCGGTCGCTCCGACCACCGCCAGCAGCTGCGCCGCGGGCCCGGTGCGGGTCTGCCACAACAAGAGCAACATCGCGACCATCCCCGGCACCGCGACCGCGATCGTCCGGCGCAGCAGGTCGCGGTCCCCGCGGTTCCGCCAGCCAAGCAGTCCCCAGCCGATCATTGCGGTGACCGGCAGTGCCAGGATCAGCGTCGTCATCTGCCAGCCGTGGCGATAGATCGGGCGCGCCTCGCGAACATGGCTCAGCCAAAGATCGTCCACCTCGGGCGACACGCCCTCGAGCCGGGTCAGGCAGTGCGGCCAGGCCATAGCGTGGAACGCGGCGACAACGATCCCCGCGCCAACGGCCAGCGCCAGCCGCACGCGCCAGTCGCCTGGGGTCCGCCAGGCGAGGCCGACGAGAAGCGCGCTGCCGAGCAATGCGTTCGACAGCCACACCGGCGACAGCGCGTCGCAGACGGCGATCCGATTGGCGTAGGAAGCGAACAGCAGGAAGGCCAATGCCGTCCCGCCGCCGAGGCTGACCGCATAAGCCAGCAGCCGGCGGCGCTGGTCAGCGTCGGCTACCCAGAACAGCACCGTCGCCGCGCCCGCCAGCGCCAAATAGATGACCATCTCCAGCCCGATCGCCAGCGACAGCGCGCTCGACACTCCGAGCGTCAGACCGCCGCGCACGCGCTTCGGGTCGGCAAGGCCGGCAATGCTGACCGACAGCAGCGCCAGCTGCCAGCCGTGATGGTCGAGTCGCTCCGGCATGAACATGCTGTTGGTGAGGCCCGCGACGATCATCGCGATGATCGGCAGCAGGAAGGCGCGCCGGTCGATCAGCCGCCGGGCCGTCAGCGCGACTCCGAACAACAGGACCAAATAGGGCAGCATCGGCGCGACCGCGGCGGCGATCCGCTCGGCATCGGCGCCGCCGACCAACGGCCGCAACAGCAAAATCAGTGCGGCCAGCGGCAGGTCGACCAGGCGGCTCCAGTGCATGTTGGCGCCGAAAGGCGGGTTGAGCCGATATTGCCTGAGGTCGAACCAGTCCTGGCCGTTGAGCAGAGCGCGCACCTGCATCATGCGCATATTGTCGTCGGTGTCGCCGAGCGCGAAGGCGTGGATGTTCGACCAGCGGACGAACACGAACCAGGCGCAGAACGCCAGCCAGGCGGCGACGGTAATGAGTTTCCAGTGCCGTTCGAGGAGCGCCAGGATGCGCTCGATCGGCAGGTCGTCCTTGCGCTTTAGCATCTTTCGCGCTGTAGCCGGTGGAAGGTAAAGAACAAGCAGCGTTGGGCTGCAGCGGAATTCCCTTGATCAACACTCTCGACCCCGACCGCCGCGTCGTCCTCGGCCAGCTGGTCCGCTTCATCATCACCGGGGCGTTCGTCACCGCGCTCGGAGTTGGCGTTTATGCGCTGGTCGCGCTGGTCCTGAAATGGCACCCGCAGCTCGGCAACCTGCTCGCTTATCTGACGGCAATGGCGACCGGCTATGTGATGCATTCGAGCTGGAGCTTCCGCGGCCATGGCGGCGAGCGCACCCATTCGACCAAGCTCCGGTTCGTCGTCGTTTCGCTGATCAGCTACGCCCTCAACAGTTTCTGGGTATGGCTGCTGTTCAGCCACCTCGATCTCGGCCGGGCGGCGCCGATCGTGCCGATGCTGTTCGTCACGCCGGTAGTCACCTTCCTGCTCAACCGCCATTGGGTTTTCCGCTGATGGAGCGCGTCGTCTACGACCGCATGGCCGAGCTCGACGAGCTTCACTGGTGGTACAAGGCGCGACGCCGGGTGCTTCAGGCGCTGATCGAGCGAAAGGTCCAGCCGCCGGCGGACGCTCAGGTTCTCGAGGTTGGTTGCGGCACCGGCCACAATCTCAAGATGCTCGAAGGCTTCGGTTCGGTCGACGCGATCGAGGTCGACGCCGAAGCGCGCTCGGTCGCCGAGAAACGGCTCGGGCGGGCGGTGTCCGCCTCGCCCTTGCCCGAGCTCGACGGCATCGGCCGCCGCCATTACGATTTGGTCGCGGCTCTCGACGTGGTCGAACATATTCCCGACGACCGAGCGACAGTCGACGCGCTCGCTTCCTGCCTCAAGCCGGGCGGCAAATTGCTCGTCACAGTTCCGGCGCATCAGTGGATGTGGTCCGCCCACGACGAGCTCAACCATCATTTGAGACGCTATTCGAAGGTAGGCCTGACCAAACTCATTGACGGCTCGCCGTTGCGGCTCGAGGCGATCGGCTATTTCAACAGCCTGCTGTTCCCGCTGGCGGTCGGCGCGCGCCTCGCCTCGAAGGTCACTGGCCGCGGCGGCGATGACGACGCGCTTCCGCCAAGGCCGGTCAACTATCTGTTCGAGCGGGTCTTTGCTGCCGAGCGGCGCTTGATCGGGAGGGTGCCGCTGCCGCCCGGGCTGTCGCTGTTCGCGGTCGCATCCGCGACCTGACCGAGCGTTCCGGAGCGGCGGCCGCCGCCTTCGATATCCTGGACGATGTAGAGCGGGCGCCGCTTCGATTCGTTGTATAGCCGGCCGATATATTCGCCCATCAGCGCCAAAACGAACATCTGCACGGCGCCGACCACGACCACGACCAGCATCAGCGACGTCCAGCCGGGCACGCTCTTCCCGGCGCTCCACGCGTAAAGCAAATAAGCGACGATCAGCACCGATCCGACCGACAGCGCCAGCCCGGCGTGGCTGGCGAGCTTCAGCGGCGCCGACGAGAAGCCGGTCAGCGCATCGAGCGCGAACCGGACCATCTTGCGGAACGGATATTTGGTCTCGCCGGCGAACCGCACGTCGCGGTCGTAGAGGAACGGCACCTGCCTGAAACCAATCCACGCCACCATGCCGCGGATGAACCGCGCCTGCTCCGGCATCGCCAGCAGCACGTCGAGGGCGCGGCGGCTCATCAGCCGAAAATCACCGGCATCGAGCGGGATGTCGACGTCTGTGGCGCGCGCCAGCAGCCGGTAGAAGCCGTGCGCGGTGGCGCGCTTGAAGGCGGTTTCGCCGGATCGGCTCTTGCGGACCCCATAGACGACGTCGGCATCCTCGCGCCGCATCGTCGCGACCATGTCGGCGAGCAGCTCCGGCGGATCCTGGAGGTCGGCGTCGATGATCAGGATGGTGTCGCCGCGGCACAGGTCGAGCCCGGCGGTCAGCGCCAGCTGGTGGCCGTGATTGCGCGACAGGTTGATCGCGACGACGTGCGGGTCGGCGGCGGCGAGCCTGCGCATTTCGGGCCAGCTCGAATCGGTCGAGCCGTCGTTGACCAGGACGATCTCATAGTCCTCGCCGGCGGTCGTCCGGGCGGCGCCGGTCAGCCGCATGTGCAAGGCCGGCAGGCAGGCTTCCTCGTTGAAGCAGGGAACGACGATCGACAGGCGGCTCATTTCGGCAACCGATAGAGGATTGACCCCGGCCCGCGCCAGACCACTTGCATGTCGGCGGTCAGCGCCGGGTCGTGGGGTGGCGGATCGATCATCCAGACATAATCGAACGCTTCTCGGGGAATCGCCCCTAACGCGCCGTTGATCGAGCGCAGTGCCCCCACCGAACAGCCTTCGCGGCGAACCCGCTGCGAGGGATCGGCGGCGAAGCTGCCGGCCGCCGGATAGTTGAGGTCGAGCAGGTTCAGGCCCTCCATCACCCACTGGTCATTGGAGAAGCCGTGCCTGCGGACAACGATCATCCCGCCGAGATGACTGTTGCGCGGCAGGTCCCATAGCGGTCCGCAGGGATCGCCGACGAGGGTCACGACCCGGGCGCCCATCGGCAGGTGGTCGATCGCCGCCAGCTTGGCCTCCTGGTCGTCGGCGGCGATCGCCAGGCTGGCCGTGGTGCCGGCGAGCCGCATTGCGCAGAACAGCAAGGCGACGCTGGCCAGGGCGCTTCCAAATCGGACGCTCATCTGACCGCGGAAACGGATCGCGAGCAGGGCTACGGCGATCATGTACGGGACCAGCCGCATATCGGCATAAGCGGAGCCGAAGATGATCCGCGGCAGCACCAGGAAGCCGGCGATCAGGACCAGCGCCGAAAAAGCGAGGTTGCGCGAGAAGCTCAGCCTGCGGCTGAACATCGCGAACAGCAGCACCGCTGCGCAGAAAGCGAGCGACGCTTCGTCCCAGGTCTTCCACCGGTCGCGAAGCGCCATCTCCACCCAGCGCCATTTGGTTTGCCAGTTGAACCAGTCGGCGGTGGCGCCGCCATGCGTCTCGCTCCTCCAGGCGACCATGATGACCAGCGGCAGAGCCATCACCGACGCGTGCGCAGCGGCATTGAGTCCGGCGCGGAACCAGCCGACGCCCTTGTCGTGCTGGCGAACCGCCTCGGCCGAGAAGCACAGCAGGCCGAGCACCCCCCAGCCGTAGGTGTGGCAGAAGAAGACGACGAGCGAGATCGGGACGAACAGCCATCCTCGCAACCGGGTCCGGTCGAGCCGGGCGAGCCGCAGCCACAGCCCGAAGGCGAGGAATGCCAGCGCCATCGACAGAGCGAAATTGACGAAGCCGAACAGGAACGGGTGGCCGTAGACGAACGGCACAGCGAAATATGCCGTCGGCGGGATTCGGCCGTGGACCTCGCGCGCCACCCACAGGAAGCCGGCGACGGTCATCGGCGGAATTGTGACGCTGATAATCTTGACCGCGGCTTCGAGGCCGAACAGCTGCGCCAGCGGCATCACAGCCAGGTCGACGCCCAGATTGCCGATCGCCGCCCAGTGAAAGCCGTAGTAACCGCGAAGCCAAGGCGATTGGTCGATATCGAGCTCCACCCGATAGCGGCCCATGTGGCCGAACAGGT
>CAMPJH010000093.1 GCA_946886845.1 uncultured Sphingomonas sp.
GTTCCCGGGATTACGCCGGTGGCGCCGGACCTCGACTATGACTGGTATTGGTCACTTACCGATATCGCCCTCACCCGCTTGCTCCGCCAGGCCTTCGAGCCGGACAAGGTCGAAGTCTCGACCTATGGGAACCTCGCCGCGGCGACCGCATTCCTCCACGCCGCTTCGGTTGAAGAAGTGGGTCGCCGCAGGTTGACCAAATTCGACCCGGCCTATCCGGTCACGGTTGCGGCGCGCTGCGTCGCCTGAGTCGAGGTCCACTCATGACTCCCCAGCTCGTTCGCCAGCGTCTAATCGCAATTTAATGACCAGGACGTCCGTGCCGAATTCAATGCGTTCGAGCGCCGACGCGCCGTCGGTCAGCGTCGTAATGCCGGTGAATAATGCTCTGCCGTATCTCGATGCGGCCGTTGAGAGCATCCTCGCGCAATCCTATCCGGACTTCGAGTTCGTGATCCTCGATGATGCATCGACCGACGGCTCGACCGACCGGCTTCGCGAATGGGCGGCAAAGGACTCGCGAATCCGGTTGCTGGAAGAAAAGCGCAATCTCGGACCTGCCTTGAGCTCCGATCGGGTCGCCCGCGCCGCGACCGCTGCAATTGTCGCGCGCATGGATGCGGACGATATTTCCCATCCCGAGCGCCTCCGCGACCAGCTCGAGGTCCTTCAGCACAATTCGGATGTCGGCCTTGTCGCAAGCCTGTGCGACATCATCGACAGTGACGGTCGCCTGGTCCGAAACCCGGAAGCCTGGAGGCTGACGCGCGCAACGGTGTTCGTGCCCTTTCCCCACGGGGCGATCATGTACCGCCGTGACTTGTTCGAAAAGGTCGGCGGCTACCGGCGGCAATGCGAATATTGGGAGGACCAGGATTTTGTCACGCGCATGGCCGCGGCGTCCAAAGTCAGCGTGATCCCCCGCGCGCTGTATCGGGTGCGGCAGTCGACAACGAGCACTCGGGTGACTTCGGACCAGGAGCGTCTCGAGCAAGCCGTCGATCTCATGTACCGGTCGCTTGCGCGCCTGAAGCAGGGACAGAGTTATGACGACCTGCTCGACGCCGATTCCGACAAAGGAACGAAGCTCGATCCGTGGGTATTTGTCTCTCTCGGCTCGGTCATGCTCTGGTCGGGAGGCAAGCCGCGCCTGTTCCGGCGATTGTTGCGGAATGGCAAGCTGTCGTTTGATTTTCGGACGCTGAGCGCGGCCGTTTGGACCGCCTGGGCCTCGTTCAGTCCGTCCTCGCTGCGTCTTTTCCTCCTGCTGCTCCTGAAAGCGAGGAATCGCTTTGCCTTCGTCACGGTTCCGACAGATGAGCCGATAATTTGGTCGCCATCGGCGACGATCGCGGGTCCGGAGCTCGACCAAGAGGCCTTGCCGAGATGACGCACGCTGGCGAGCCTGGCGTTCTGACTGGCCTGCGCGAGATCTACGATCGGATGTCGATCGAGCGGCGGCGGCAGTTTTACCTCGTGCTGGCGCTGATGCTCGCGAGCGTTTTTGCCGAGCTCGCCACGCTCGGCTCGGTGCTTCCCTTCCTGTCGCTGCTCTCCGATCCAGCTGGGCTGGGGCAACTACCGTGGCCGGCCAATGCGTTTGCCGACCTACCTCGCGGTCGGGATTCCCTGATCGCGGCGGCCTTGCTGTTCACAATGTTCGTAATCATTGCCGGACTTGTCCGGCTTCAGCTGGCCTGGGCGATTCAGGACTTTTCCTATCGTCTCGGCCATGAGCTTCTGGTCGACATCGAGCGGCACATCCTGTTACAGCCGTATAGCTTTCATATCGAGCGCAACACGAGCACCCTCCTGTCGGCGATCGAGAAGGTCGAAGTCCTCGTTTTCGACGTCCTGCTGCCCGCGATGCAGGGACTGGTCGCGGCGTTCCTGGCGGCGGCCATTGTCGCCGCCCTAATCTACATCGACCCGTTCACGACCCTGATCGCCGCCGCATCCTTTTCGATCGTTTACGTCGTTGTCGCCGCGGTCGCGCGCAAACGGCTGGCACTTAACTCGCAAGTAATCGGGGTTGCGTTCAACGAGAGGCTGAAGATTGCCCAGGAAAGCCTTGGCGGCATCCGCGACGTCATCATCGACCATTCGCATGCGCTGTACCTTGCCGCGTTCGAGCGGGTGAACGACAAACTGAGGGCGGCGCGATCGAACACCGCCTTCATCGGCGCAGCGCCTCGCTTCATCGTCGAAACCCTCGGCATGGTTATTATCGCCGGCATCGCGGTCGTGATCGCCCGCCGAGAGGGTGGGTTGGCCGAGTGGTTGCCGATCCTCGGAGCAATTGCCCTGGGCGCCCAAAGGCTGCTTCCGTTGCTCCAGCAAGTTTACACGGGTTGGTCGACAGCCTCCGGCCAGCAGTCGATCCTTGGCCAGATCGTCGACCTACTTCACTTGCCGGCAGTCGACGAGCAACCGGCGGCGAAGCCGGTTTCAAAGCTCGGTCTCACGGAGCGGATCAGGATCGAGAAAGTCAGCTTCACCTATCCGACCCGGCGGACGCCGGCGGTTGACGACGTCACCTTGGACATTCCCCGCGGATCGTCACTTGCGCTGGTTGGCGAAACGGGCAGCGGCAAAAGCACGTTGGCGGACCTGCTGATGGGTCTGATCGAGCCGGACCGGGGAAAAATCTGCATCGATGGAGTCGCGCTGACGAAGACGAACCGTCGCCGCTGGCAACGCAGCATCGCCCACGTGCCGCAATCGATCTTCCTGGTCGACGCGACGATCGCCCGGAACATCGCGCTAAGCGCCGGCGACGAAGCCATCGATCTCGACCGGGTGATCGAGGCTTCGAAGACCGCCCAGTTGCACGACTTCGTGACCTCGCTCGCGGACGGCTACGATACCTTCGTCGGCGAACGGGGAATTCGCCTATCTGGCGGACAGCGGCAGCGGCTCGGGATTGCACGCGCGATCTACAAACAGGCGCCAGTCCTTGTTCTGGACGAGGCGACCAGCGCGGTGGACGAGTCGACCGAGGCCAGGATTATCGAAGCCCTCCACGAGCTTGCGAAAGAAGGACGAACGCTCATTATCATCGCCCATCGGCCGTCGACAATCGCCTTGTGCGACCGCTTCGCCCGGCTTCACGACGGTGGACTGGTTGAACCTTCCTCGCCAGTGGGCGGCAAGGCTGGTTCGCGCCGGCGGGCATAAATCTGCGGCAGATGCCGCGACGAAAAGAGCAGGAGCGTCGGCAGCGCCATAGTCAACAGCAGGTCGCGGACGCTTTCGCCAAATTGCATGCCGGGTTGGGGCCAGCGATCGATCCAAAGATCGAGCAGCTCGTTGAGCATTGCCAGCGCGAGGACCAGAATCCAGGGTCGGGCGCTGGAGACCGGTCTGCGCAGAATCAGCGAGGCTGCGAGCAGTCCGGCGACTCCGGCGATCACGTGAAGCGAGTCGGAAGAAAAAGCGATCGACCGCTCGAGCAAGTCCTTGGTCTCGTTCCAGGAGGATGCAATCGTTTCGACGTCACGCCAGAAGTGGCCAACGGACCGCTCCCCAATCGAGGCTAGAGCTCGCCAGCTCGCGGCACAGGTTTGTTCAACGGGCAACATCATTGTTCATTGCTGCCGAGCCAGGATTGAAACATCAGGATCGCCCACAGCGCTGGCGTCGAGTCCTGCTTTCCGGAAAGGTGATCGCTCCAGCGGCGTTCAATCGCCGGCACGTCGAACCACCCCTCGGCGGCCAGCTTTCGAGAATCGAGCAGATCTTCGGCCCAGTCGCGCAATGGGCCTTTGATCCATTCCCCTACCGGAATGGAAAAGCCGACCTTCGGCCGTTCGAATAGCGCGCGCGGTGCCTGACGATAGAGCAACCGCTTGAGAATGGACTTGCCGGTCATTCCGTGAATCTTCGATCGGAGCGGGATTCGCGCCGCAAGCGCCGCCACGCGGTGGTCGAGGAACGGAACGCGCGCTTCGACGGCAACTGCCATCGATGCCCTGTCGACCTTGCACAAAATGTCGTCGGGCAGATAGCTGATAGCGTCGCAGTACATCATTCGCAGCGCGTCCGGCGCGTCGCGGCCAAGATCGAGATCGAAACCGTTCGCACCGGCGCCCTCCTCGGCGCCAATCACCGGCGAGCCGTCCTCGGCCCACTCATCGGTGAAAGTGGTGAACAATTGCTGGAGCGACTTCGAATCGGCCACCATTCGCAGCGATTTGCGAACCTTGGCACCAAAGATCGGGGGCAGCCCGCCGTTGCCCGCCAGCGCCCCGAGCCGATCCCATTCGCGAGCCGGCACCGCGCCTAACGGAGCACACAGCGCCCGCCGCAGTGGGGCCGGAAGCCGCTTGGCGGCAGCCCACAGGCGGGCAGTACCGACATAGCGGTTGTAGCCACCGAACAATTCGTCGCCGGCATCGCCGGTCAGCACGGCTTTGACCTGCTCGGCCGCGAAGCGACTGACGAGATAGGTCGGAATTTGCGACGAATCCGCGAACGGCTCGTCGTAGATATGAGGCAGTTGCGGGATAACCTCCTGCGCCTCTCGCGGAGTGGCGATCCGCTCGTGATGATCCGTGCCGAGATAGTCGGCGACCGACTTCGCATAGCCGGCTTCGTTGAATGCCTTGTCCTCGGATCCGATCGTGAACGTGCGAACCGGCAGCGTGGAATGTTTTTGAAGGAGGGCGACGATTGTCGAGGAATCGATCCCACCCGATAAGAACGCTCCGATCGGAACATCGCCCATGGTTTGTGCTTGAACCGCGGCCGACAAGGTGCGCTCTAGCTCTTCGAGGGCCTGGTCTTCATCGGCGATCGGATTCTCGAGGCCGGCCCTGAGCACGTCGCGATAGGACCAGTAGCTGTCGTAGGACAGCCCGCTCGAATTCCGGCCGATTGCCGGCGGCTCGGCGAGCGGTCGTCGCGCCGCGGCAACTGACAGCTCGAGGATCGAAGCCGGCAGCAGCTTGAAAATGCCACGATAGATAGACAGCGGCGCCGGTATGTAGGTTCTCGCCGCGAACAGCTGAATCGCTCGCCGGTCGATGCTTGCATCGAATTTCGGGTGACAGCGTAGCGCCTTCAGCTCCGAGGCGAAGATCAAATCACGGCCCGCCCATCCGTAATAGAGCGGCTTTTCGCCGAAGCGGTCGCGGCCGAGGCTGAGTTTCCGCTCCTTGCGGTCCCACAGGCCGAAGGCGAACATGCCGACGCACTTTTCGATCGCCGGCCGCAATCCCCACGCCGCGATCGCCTCGATCAGGGTCTCGGTGTCGGAGCCGCCGCGCCATCCGCCCTCGGGCGCCTTTCCCTGCGCCTCGAGCTCGCTTCGGATCTCGCGGGGATTGTAGATTTCGCGGTGGTAGGTGATCACGAAGCGGCCGTTCGCCGACGCCATCGGCTGGTGCCCGGCCGGCGACGGGTCGACAATCGCAATCCGGCGATGGCCGAAGCCGATGCCGGCGGCCTCGTCGATCCACAGTCCTTCGTCGTCAGGCCCGCGGTGGGCGATGCGCCTCGTCATGCGCAGCAGGAGCTCGCGCGACACGGCATCGGGGCTCAAAATTCCTGCGATGCCGCACATTTGCGCAGTCTATGCCCAGATGTGGGCAACGCAACCGTGGCCCCTGCTTAGCGCGTGCGGGCGAGTGTCCGTCCGTTGAGAATGACCGCCCCGCGGATTACGGACGAGCCAAGATCGATGTTTCCAGTCAGCCGGTTTGTGCCGAGAAAAGTGCCGTTCAGCCGCGAATGGACCGGAGAGCGCTGCGACAGCTCGCAATCCGAATAAAGGACGGCGATGCTCGACAGCGGCAGAATTAGGTCGTGAGTCAGCGTGAAGCGGCAGCGGTTGAACAGCACGTTCGGATTCTTGGGCAGGATGGCGACGCGATGTTGGCTGCCTCGGCCGCCGAAGACTTCGCGGGTCGGGCTCAGCGCCGGATCGTCTCGAAACTCGCAGTCGTGGAATTGCACCGCTCGGTTCGGGTCGGGGTCCCCGTAGGCGTGGACGAGAGCTCCAACGAACAGGCATTTGGTAAAGCCCATCGCCGGCTTGTTCGGCCATGCGGACCAGGAGGTCGTGCCGATGAACCGGCAATTGTCGAATCTGGCGCCTTCGGAATCGCCGCTGTCGGCAATCAACCCGACGCCGGCGTTGTCGGCGAATTCGCAGCCGGAAAAACTGACATTGCGAACCGGCCGACCAGCATGGGGCTCGATGTCGACGCCGGCGCCCGGCGAACTTCGCAGCCCGCCCTTTCCGGTGCTGAGGAAGCGGCAGCTCCGGAATGAATAGTTACGGCCGCCGACGATGCTGCAGCCCCGCCGGCCATTGTGGTGGATTGTTTGATCGGAA
>CAMPJH010000094.1 GCA_946886845.1 uncultured Sphingomonas sp.
TCGAGCTGGATCGCCAGGGAGCTCAGGCTGGTCCGCAACGCCGAGCCGGCGGTTTCGCGCTGGGGCGGATTGCTCGGCACTTTCTATGCCGGCCTCGACATGTGGCTCGGCTATCTCGGCCTGTCGCTGCCGTGGACGCTGAAGCACCGCCAGGCCGACCACCAGACGCTCCGCCGCAAGAGCGAGGTCCGGCCGATCGCCTATCCGAAGCCCGACGGGGTGATCAGCTTCGACCGGCTGTCATCGGTTTTCATCTCCAATACGAACCATGAAGAAGACCAGCCGGTTCATCTCACGCTCAAGGACGCCGCCATACCGGTCAGCGTCAATCTCGCCGATTTTGCGGGACCAGAACAATATTATTGCCCGGCCGGCGTTTATGAATTCGTGGAGGAGGGCGGCGCGCAGCGCCTGCAAATCAATGCCCAGAATTGCGTTCACTGCAAAACTTGCGACATCAAGGACCCCATGCAGAATATCAACTGGGTGGTCCCTGAAGGCGGCGGAGGTCCGAATTACCCGAACATGTAACCTGATCCCGCTGGCGCTCGCGGCGCTTGCGATAGCGGCGCCCGCGCAAGCGACGGTGCCGGACGTCTTGGTCGATCCGGCGCGTGCCTATGTCACGGCCCGGGCGGCGGCGATCAGCGGCAACCACGCCGAGGCCGCCGAGATTTATGCGCGGCTTGCCTCAAGCTCTGCCGATGCCGACCTGCGGCAGAAGGCGATCGCTCAGGCCATCAGCGCCGGCGACATGGCGCTCGCAATCCGGCTGATTCGCCAGGCTCCGCAAACCCTGCCGATCGATTCCAAGCTGCTTTTGGTCGCCGACGCCTTGCGACGGGGCCATAGCGCGGAAGCCCAGCGATTGCTGGGCAAGAGCGTGTCGGGGGTCGACCTGAGCTTCTGGGAGCCGCTGGTAGAGGCGTGGAGCGCCGCCGATCGTCGCGACATGACAACCGCCATGACCGTGCTCGGCCGTGTACCGCGCAACAGCGCGCTGGCGCCCTTCGTCGACGAGCAGAGTGCGCTGATCCTGGTCAAGCTTGGCCGAACCGCCGAGGCCGAGCCTTACGCGCGCCGGGCGATCGGTGCCGCGGGCCCGCGCGAGTATCGACTGCGGCTGGCGCTTTCCGCCGCCTTTGCCGCTGCGCGGGACAAGCCGCGGGCGGAAGCGATGATCGACGGCATTTCCGGCGACACGACCGCAATTCGCCAGGCGCTGGACTCGGGGCGGCTCAAGAGCCTGATGATCGACACCGCTCCCAAGGCGTTCGCCGAGCAGCTGATTGCGCTGGCGCTGGAGATGCGGCGCTCGCCGGGTGGGCCGGGGGTGCCGGTCAACATCCTCCAGATCGCCCGCTATTCGGCGCCAGCGAACAGCTCGTCGGCGATCCTCCTCGGCAATTTCCTTGCCGACCAGGGCCGGCTCGAAGACTCGCTGGCCGCCTACCGGTCGGTCGGCGATGCCGATCCGCTGAAGACCGAAGCCCGCGACGCGGAGGCGCGGACTCTGTCCGAATCGAAAAGGTTCGGCGAAGCCCTGGCCCTTGCCACGCAGGCGGTGCGCGACCCGGCAGCGGCAAGCGACGACTTCGCCCGTTTGGCCGACGTCTATTCGTCAATGAAGCGCTACAACGAAGCCGCCGAGGCCTACAAAAAGGCTGTCGAGCTCGCCGCGAAGGCGCCGAAAGCGCGGGTGTGGCCGCTGCTGCTGTTGCAGGCGAGCGCCCTCAACTCGGCCGGCCGCTGGCCCGAGTCGAAGGCCGCGCTCAATGCCGCCCTGGAAATCGCTCCGGACGAGCCGCTGATCCTCAACTTCCTTGGCTATGCGAAGCTCGAACATGGCGAGGATCTCGACACTGCCGAAGCGATGGTTCGCAAAGCGAGCGAGTTGGCCCCCGACGATGCGTCGATCACCGACTCGCTCGGCTGGGCGCTCTTCAAGCGCGGCCGAATCGACGAGGCGATTGCCATCCTCCAGAAAGCCGCGGTCGGCGACCCGACCCAGGCCGAAATCCAGGAGCATCTCGGCGACGCTCTCTATACCGCCGGCCGCCACTTCGAGGCCCGCTACGCCTGGGAGGCGGCGCTGGCCACCGCGGGCGACGTCGAAACGGCGCGGATCAAGAGCAAGATCGAGACCGGCCTGACCAATACGACCGCCGCGCCTTGAGCGGGGCTGAAACCGCTTACGCCAAGGTCAACCTCGCCCTCCACGTTCGCGAGCGGATGGCGGACGGCTATCACCGGATCGAAACCGTTTTCGCCTTCTGCGCCGACGGCGACCAGGTTTCGGCTCAGACTGCCGACGCACTCTCACTCGAGTTGACCGGCCCATTTGCGGCCGGGCTCGACGGTGCCGACAATCTCATCATCAAGGCCGCGGCGCTCCTCAAGAACGCCTACCGGACCGCCAGCAACGCCGCCATTCGCCTCAACAAGCAATTGCCGGTGGCCTCCGGACTTGGCGGCGGATCGGCCGACGCCGCCGCCGCCCTTCGCCTTCTCAACCGGCTGTGGGGGCTGAATTGTCGTCTTGAGCGCCTCGAGGAGATCGGTCGCGACCTTGGCGCCGACGTTCCCGCCTGCGTGCGTTCCGAAACGATGCGCGGGGACGGCAAGGGCGATGATCTGCAGGCAATCGACCTCGGCCTCTCCGGAGCGCCCGTGCTGCTGGTGAACCCCAGGGTCGAAGTTTCAACGGCCGAGGTGTTCGAACGCTGGGACGGTACCGATCGCGGGCCGCTGACCGACTGGCGCAACGGCCGCAACGATCTCGAGCAGGCAGCGAGCGCCGTGGCGCCGCAAATCGGCTCGATCCTCGCGTGGCTGTCGATACAGCCGGGAGCCGATGTTGTTCGGATGTCGGGGAGCGGCGCCACCTGCTTTGCTTTGTTCGAGACCGAGGCGCAGCGCGACCGGGCCGCGATTGCGGTGCCTCGCGAATGGTGGCGGCTGGCGACCAGCCTGCGCTAAGGCGCTCGGATGCGCCCGATCCTGACCGCCGAAGCCATGCGCAATGCCGAGCAGGCGGCGATCGACTCCGGCACTCCGGTCGAAACGCTGATGGAACGCGCCGGTGCTGCACTAGCCGAGGGCGCGGTTCGGTTCGCCGGTCCGCTTCCGGCGCTGGTCCTGTGCGGACCGGGCAACAATGGTGGCGACGGTTATGTCGCGGCGCGGTATCTGGCGGCGCGCGGGATCGATGTGCGGGTGGCGGCGCTGGCCGAGCCCAAGAGCGACGCCGCCAAATGGGCGCGATCGCGATGGACGGGCGAGGTCGAGCAGCTGTCGCAGGACACGCAAGGCTCGCCATTGCTGATCGACGCGTTGTTCGGAACCGGGCTCAAGCGCGGTCTCGAGGATTCGGTCAGCCTGCTGCTTTCCGAGCTGGCGCATGAGGCGCTTGTCGCCGTGGCCTGCGACCTGCCGAGCGGGGTCGAAACCGACACTGGAGCGATTCTCAACCCGCTTCATGCGGTGGATTTGACGGTGACCTTCGGCGCTTTGAAGCCGGCCCATGTCCTGCACCCGGCGATGCACAAATGCGGCCGCGTCGTGCTCGCCGACATCGGCATCGAGGGGAGCGGCGAGTGGCATGAGATCGGCCCGCCGACGATTCCGCCGCTCGATCCGGGCGGACACAAATATTCGCGCGGGCTGGTTCATGCGCTCGCCGGGAAAATGCCCGGCGCGATTGCGCTTGCGGCGAGCGCGGCGGCGCGTTCGGGCGCGGGCTATGTCCGGGTAAGCACGTCGCGGCCGATCGATGGATTGCCGGCGGCGGTGGTCCTGGTCGAAACCGCCGAGGTCAACGACCCGAGGATCGATTGCCTGCTGGTCGGGCCCGGGCTGGGCGACATCCCGCAGGTGCTGACGTTGGCGCTGACGTCGCAGGCGCCCAAGGTCATCGACGCCGACGCGATCGGCCTGATCGGCGATCCCGAACGGCTGCGCGGCCAGGATGCGATTGTCACGCCCCACGAGAGCGAGTTCAACAAGCTGTTCGGCGATATCCCCGGCCCGAAGTCCGAGCGGGCGCTCAAGGCCGCCGAGTTGAGCGGCGCGGTGGTGGTCTTCAAAGGGCCGGACACTTTGGTCGCATCGCCCGACGGGCTACTCGGCTTCGCGCCGCCGGCGCCCGCGTGGCTCGCGAGCGCCGGGACAGGGGACGTGCTCGCCGGGATGATCGCCGCGCTGCGCGCCCGGGGGATGCGGCCGTTCGAAGCGGCCTGCGCCGCGGTCTGGCTGCATGGCCGGGCGGCCGAGCTGGCCGGCCCCCACATGATCGCCGACGACCTTGTTGCCGCGATTCCGGCCGCGCTCGACCTTCTGTGAACGAGCTGATCGTCCGAATAGCCGCGCGCGGGGACGGGATGACGGCAAGCGGTCGCCACGTCCCGTTCGGAGTTCCCGGCGACGCCGTGCTCGACGACGGCGCGCTCGCCTTTGGGCCCCACCATCAGCAGCCGCCGTGCCGCCATTTTCCCGAATGCGGCGGCTGCCAGCTGCAGCACGCCGACGACGCCGCCTATCGCGCCTTCCTCGTGTCGCGGGTCGAAACGGCGCTGGCCCAGCACGGGCTGGAAACCGAAATCCGCGAGCCGTACCTGTCACCACCCCATTCGCGCAGAAGGGCGACATTGAAAGCCCTTAAGCTGGGAGCGGGCGCCGTGGCCGGCTTCAACGCGGAGAAGTCACATCAAATCGTCGACATGCATGAATGCCATATCCTCAGGCCAGAGCTGTTCGCGCTTGTGCAGCCGCTCCGCGACTTGTTCGCGCGATTGCTTCAGCCCAGGCGCGGCGGCGAGGCGCAGTTGGCGCTGGTCGACCAGGGCGTCGACCTGCTCCTGCGCAACGTCCGTGCCGATGATCTCGCTGCGATCGAGGCGCTGACCGACTTCGCGGGCCAGCACGGACTGGCGCGGCTATCGGTGGACAGCGGGGAAGGGCCGGAGACGATCTACGAGCCGATCCCGGCGACGGTCACTCTATCGGGCGCTCCGGTTGCCTTTCCCGTCGGCGGCTTCCTGCAGGCGACCGAGGATGGCGAGGCGGCGCTTGTCGAGTCCGTCCGCGAGTGCGTTTCAGGGCCGGTCGCCGACCTGTTCGCCGGGCTCGGCACCTTCGCTCTGGCAACTCGCGCCGCTTATTCGGCCGAAGCGTCACGCGATGCCGCAGCGGCGCTCAAGCAGGCGGCTCCGGCGATTACGGTCGAGCATCGCGACCTCTACCGCCGACCGCTCGATCGGACGGAGCTCGACCGCTTCGAGACGGTAATACTCGACCCGCCGCGAGCGGGGGCAAACGAGCAGGTGCGGCAGCTGTCCGCATCCGCGGTCGGCAAGCTTGCCTATGTCAGCTGCAATCCCGCCACCTTCGCCCGCGACGCGCGAACCCTGGCCGATGGCGGCTACAGGCTCTCATGGGTCCGCCCGGTCGGCCAGTTCCGCTGGTCGACCCACGTCGAGCTTGCCGCCTGCTTCACGCGCTAGCCGCGGATCACCAGCGAACCAAAGCGCAGCGTCAGCAGGATCAGCGCGACAGAGGCCAGGGCAAAAAGCAGGAACCGATATTTGACGATGTTGACCGTCGACTGGACCAGGCTGTGGGCGATTCGAAGTCCGACATAGGCCCAGGCGAAGGCGAGGGTCCCGGGATCGCGATCGCCGATGATCACGAGCGACAAGGCGACCGCATAGAACAGGGTCGGCTGCTCCATCAAATGATTGTAATTGTGGGATTTCCACTGGACGCTGTCCTCGACGACACCGTCGAGGTCCTTGCCGCGCGCGCCGACCCGGCCTTTCAAGCTGATCCCGGCGCGCCGCATCGCCGGCATCCGGGTGAAATACATCCAGAGCATCATCACCAGCGTCCAGGCGACGAGCGCCGCCACCGGCGCCAAAAGCGGATTGTGCGGCATGATTATCCCTCCCCCGATTTCCCCGGGAAGGGTGCGTCAGTTCGTTTCGCTTGGCAATCGACCTAGTCGAACAGTCTGGCGAAGCGGCGCTTCTCGCGATTGCGCCAGGCGCCGCGATGCCAGGCGTCGCTGGCGAGCAGCGGCAGCACCGAGGTCGCTTCCGCGAACACCATTTGCTCCATTGCCGTCGACACCTTGCCCCAGCTCGCGGCCTCCTGCAGCGTCGACGAGCTGCAGGCGCCGTCGCGGACGTCGGCGACGGTGATCTGCACGGCATATTTGTGCACCTCAACGTCCTCATGGCCGAGGATCTCGGCGCAGACGACGGTGTCCTGGGCGAAATTCTTCGGCACCCCGCCGCCGACCATGAACAGGCCGGTGACGCC
>CAMPJH010000095.1 GCA_946886845.1 uncultured Sphingomonas sp.
TAGTTGTCGAACACCCGGTCGATCATCCGCGCGACGACGGCTTCGCCCGGATCAACGGGGATCAGCGGGGCAGGGCCGGAATGATGGACCGCAAGGTGCTCGATGATCGCGCTCGTCTCGACGACGACCGCATCGCCGTCGGTCAGCACCGGGAACTGGCCCGAGGGGTGCGCCTTGCCGGTGAAGCTCTCGTACTTCGGCACGGAGGGATCGATTTCGCGGAACTCAAACTCCGTGCCGTTGGCGTACAGCGCGATCAGCGCCTTCCAGGTGTAGGACGAGAAAGGGTGGCCGTAGAGCTGAAGGGTCACCAGGTCCCCGCTTCCATCTTTTCGCGGCGGGCCAGTTCCTCTTCGCTTGGCGGCTTGGTCTCGAACGTCCCCGTCGGCACGTCGCCGGCCGGCTCGTAGGTCGTAATTACCACGCCGGTCTTCGTAACACAGTGATCGACGAGCTTTAGTGCGCCCGGATCTTCCGACCCGTCGAAGATGCGCTTCCCTCGGCCCAGCATGACCGGAAAGGTGAGCAGGACCAGCCGGTCGATCAATCGAGCGGACAGCAGGGGCGGATAGAGCGTACTGCTGCCCTGGATCAGCAGGTCGCGTCCGTCGCTTTGCTTTAGCTCGGCCACGGCTTCGGCTGTGTCGCCGGAGACCTTGTGGCTATGCTCCCACTCGAGCGGCTCGTCCGAGTGGGTCAGCACATATTTGTTGATGCGCTGGAATTTCTCACCAATCGGATTGTCCTGGTTGTGCGGCCAATAGCCGGCGAAGATGTCGTACGTCCGCTTGCCCAGCAGCAGGTCGTACTCGCCCATGATGACGTCCTCGAACGGACCCATGTCGGGATCCCAGAACGGCTGCACCCAGCCGCCCAGGCGGAAGCCGCTGGTCAGATCCTCTTCGGGCCCGCCGGGGGCCTGCATGACGCCGTCCAATGAAACGAAGACGGCGCCAGTCAGCTTACGCATTGGCCGGCTGGCCTTCGACCGCTGCCTCGATGGTGGCGACATCGATCTTCTTCATCGGCATCATTGCCTCGAAGGCGCGCTTCGCCGTTTCTCCACCCTGGTTGAAGGCATCGATCAGCACGCGCGGCGTGATCTGCCAGGAAAAGCCCCATTTGTCCTTGCACCAGCCGCACTGGCTTTCCTCGCCGCCGTTTTGGGTGATGGCGTTCCAATAGCGGTCGGTTTCTTCCTGGTCGTCGGTATAGACGCAGAAGCTGACTGCCTCGTTCGGCTTGAAGTTGGGGCCGCCGTTCAACCCGACGAAAGGCTGGCCGAGGACGGTGAATTCCACCGTCAGTTCGTCGCCCTGTTCGCCGCCCGGAAAGTCGGCTGGCGCCCCGTGGGGTGCGCCGACCTTGCTGTTGGGGAAGGTCGACGCATAGAATTCCGCCGCCTTGCGCGCCTCGCCTTTGTCGAACCACAGGCAGGTGACTAGCTTTTCGTTGGCCATGCTTCCCTCCTCAGTACCAATGTGTTGCCAGGGCCGTGAACCGCAGCCAACAGCAGCCCAGCGATGAAAGTGAAGTGATCGACGAAGAAGCCGAACTCGACCTGATTGCCGGTCCAGCGGTTGGGGCCATGGAATGCGAAGGCGAGAAACAGGACGTAGGCGATGGCCAATAGCGCGGCTTCGGTGAAAAATGCGCCGCTCAGGAAGGCGAGGGCGAGCCCCACCTCGAAGAATGCCGCCACCCAGGCGAAGAACAGCGGCGCCGGGAAGCCGATCGACGCGATGTACCCAGCGGTTGCGTTCATATCGACGAACTTGAAGGCCGCCGCCATGGCGAAAACCCCAGCGAAGATCAGCCTCGCCAACAGGATTGCAGCGGTTCTCGCCATGGCATGCGGGCCTATTGCTTGCCGACCAGGGCGAATTCGGCGCCCTGCGGGTCGTGGCCGATGATGATATGGTCGCCGCCGGGGACTTCCATTGGCCCCATGCTGACCGATCCGCCGCCGGACTTCACCGCCTGGGCGGCCTTGGCGATCGACGGCACCCGAATGTAATAGCGCCAGCCCTGCGGAGCTCCCGAGACGATGCCCGACACCGCGCCGATCCGCGTGCCCTGGTGGTCGAAGAAGCGATATTCGCCATACTCGCCCATATCCATGAACTCGCCGCTCTCCCAGCCGAACAGGTCGCCGTAGAACTGGCGCGCGGCGGCCGGATCGGGCGTGCCGAGCTCGTTCCAGCCGACGCGCTGCTCCTCCGTGGTCGAGAAGACGTCGCTGACCTTGGTCTCGTCGCCCTTGGGCGGGGTCGGCTTCATCACGTAGAAGGGATTGCCCTGGGGATCGGCGACCATCGCGATCCGGCCGACGTCGGGGATGTCGGAGGCGGGCATCAGCACCTTGCCGCCCCGGGCCTCGATCTGGGCGACCATCCCGTCGACATCATCGACTGCGATATAGCCGAGCCATATCGGCCGGGCGCCGTGCGCGGCCATGTCCTCGGTCAGCCGAAGCACGCCGCCGGCCATGCCGCCGTCGCTTCGGTTGATCATCCGATAGTCCATGTCGCCCGGCATGCGCTCGCCGATCGACCAGCCGGGGACGACCGCATCGTAGAAGCGCTTGGCGGCGTCCGGGTCCGGGGTCATCAGCTCGTACCAGATATGACTGCCCTGGGCGGACATCCGCTGTTGCTCGTTCGCGGCCGCCATGGGCGGCGCGTCGGTAACTTCGACCATGGCTTTCCTCCTATTTGCGATCAGGCGTTGGCGGCTTCGCGCTGCCTGGCGGTATCGACGATCGGCTCGAATCCGCCCCAGAACATGCGCTGCCCGGCGAACGGCATCTCGCCCTCGGGCTTGAGGCTCTCGTCGGCCATGATCTTCTTCCAGGCGTCATCGCGGGTCGCCTTGTCGGGCCATTCGAGGAACGAGAAATAGACCGTCTCGCCCTCCTCAGCCTTCACCGCCCGATAGAAATCGGTGACTTCGCCTTTCGGAACGTCGTCGCTGACCGCTTCAATGTCGCGAAGAGCGCCGAACTCGAGGAACTTCCCGGCCATCTTCTGCGCCAGCTTGTTGTAGTCTTCGACCTTGCCCTCGGGCACCGGGACGATGAAGCCGTCGATATAGCCGCCCGTCTCCTTGCCTTCGTCCACCTGCGGCTTGAAGCCGCCGAAGATCATGCGTTTCCCGTCGAAGGGAGCGTCCTTCATCATGCCCTCCATGCGGGGATCGGAGCGCATCTTCTCGTTGGCGGAATCGCGGGTCGCCTTGTCGGGATATTCGAACCAGGAGAAGACGACTGCCTCGTCTTCCCTGGCGTCCACCGCCTTGCGGAAGTCGGTCACCTTGCCTTCGGGTACGTCGCTGTCCCAAGCCTCGATATGCCTGGTGACTCCGAACTCCCGGAAGATCGGCGCGGCGTCTGCCGCCTGCTTGCGATATTCTTCCTTGTTCGCCTTCGGCACCGGGACGATGAAACCTTCGATGTAGGTCATGCTGCCTCTCCTTCAGGTTCGAGTTGGGGTTGGTTTGCGGCGTACACCGCCAGCTGGTCGGCGAGCGCTTGCCTGAACGCTGGCCGAGCTTCGCCGCGCGCCTGATAGGCGGCGAGATTGGGGAATTCGGCGACCAGCCTGGTGTGGCGAAGGAAGCGGAGTTCAGTGATCATGATCAGGTCGCCGATCGTGAACCGGCCTTCGAGCCAGTCCTTGTCGCCGAGCCAGTCGGAGACTCGCTTGAGCTTCAGGCGGACAAATTCCTCGGCGCCAGGCCGGCGAAGCTTCGCCCATTCCTCGCCGGTGTAAAACAGGTCGATCAGGATCAGGTTCAGGATCGCCGGCTCGACGCTGTTCAGCGCCGCATAGGTCCATTGGATGGCCCGGAACCGGCCTTGTGTGTCCCGCGGCAACAGTGCTTCGCTCTGCTCGCCGATATATTGGGCGATCGCGCCAGTCTCGAATATGCGGACCTCGCCGTCGCTGAGAACCGGGACCTGGTCGAACGGCTGCTCGAGCAGATATTCGGGCGGGCGCTGCTGGTCGAGCAGTCGGACCCGATAATCCAGACCGGCCTCCTCCAACGCCCAGCGGGCGCGAAGATCGCGGACCAAGCCCTGGACCTGCTCAGGCACCCAGCGGAAAGCCGTGATTTCGATGTCTGCGCTTGGATTGACCGGCATCGCTCAAGCCTCCTGCGGGACATTTGCGTCGATCGCGCTAGCGCCTTGCTCGGCGGCGGAAACGTCCATCCAGACGAATTCCCAAATATGGCCGTCGGGGTCGGCGACCGACCGTCCGTACATCACCCCATAATCCTGTTTCGGGCCAGGGTCAGCCGTGCCGCCAGCTCGGACCGCCGCATCGATGGAGCGGTCGACCGCGTCGCGGCTCTCGGCCGAGAGAGCTATCAGCACTTCGCTTGCCTTGTTCGCATCGGCGATCTCGCGCGGCGTGAAGCCGGCGAACTTCTCCTTGGTCAGAAGCATGACGTTGATCGCCTCGGAGAAGCGCATCATCGCCGCGGTTTCATCGGAGAATTTGGGCTCGTTCACCGCGCCGATCGATTCCAGGAAGCGGCGCGACGCCGCCAGATCGGAAACGGGCAGGTTGACGAAGATCATCCGTTCGCTGGCCATGACATCCTCCTTTTTCATTTTCGCGACTCGATTCGCTTGTTTTTTGGACTCAGATGTTATAAATTGCAACCGTGCAGTTAGAAAAAACAACTAAACCGCGGCGAAACGAGGGAAAACGGAGTTACGAGGATGCCTGCGGCCTGGCCCACGCGCTCGAACTGATCGGCGAACGATGGGCGCTCCTGGTGATGCGCGAGCTGATGTTCGGGCCGCGCCGCTTTTCGGAGCTGAAGGCCGATCTTCCGGGGATCAGCGCCAATGTCCTGGCCCAGCGCCTGAACGAGCTGGAGGAGCGGGGGCTGGTCCGCCGGACCAGGCTTCCGCCGCCGGCTTCGGTCCAGGTCTATGAAGCGACCGAATGGGGCCTTGAGGCGGCACCGGTGATCCGCGACCTCGGCCGCTGGGCGGTTCGCAGCCTGGGCCACGACCCAGGACGCCCGGTCAGCCACGTCTCGATCATGATGTCGATGCAGGCGATGTTCGATGCCGGGCGCGCGGATGGGCTCGTCGCGCGCGCCGGCTTCAAGCTGCGCGAGAATAGCTACGTCGCCGAAGTCCGCGACGGCCGGATCGATGTCTCGCGAGGCCCGATCGAGCGGTGCGACTTCGTTGTCACGGCCGCGCCGGAGCAGGTTGCCGGTGTCCTCTATGGCGGAGCGCCGCTCGATAGTGTAAGTATCGAAGGAGACCTCGCGCTCGCCAGGCGTTTCACAACGCTGTTCCCGTTGCCGCCGAAAGTCTCCTGACTCACCCGCACCCAGCGATTTCTTGAGGCGCAACGGCCTCTGCCTTAAGGGCCAATCCGATGAACGACATCTCCAACGTAAATCCCGAAAGCCGCGCCGAAACCGTGATGGCTTCGCCCGACAAGATCGTGAAGGTGCGCGACCTGTTCGGAGTCGACAGCGACATGGAGGTGCCGGCTTTCAGCGAGGCCGACGAGCGCGTCCCCGACCTCGATCCGGCCTACGTGTTCGACCCCGATACGACACTCGCGATCTGCGCCGGCTTTGGACAGAACCGCAGGGTGATGATCCAGGGCTATCACGGCACCGGCAAGTCGACCCACATCGAGCAGGTTGCGGCCCGGCTCAACTGGCCGCTGATCCGGATCAACCTCGACGCCCACATCAGCCGGATCGACCTGGTCGGCCGCGATGCGATCGTGCTTCGCGACGGCCAGCAGGTCACCGAGTTCCGCGAAGGGCTCCTGCCCTGGGCGCTGCAGCACCCGGTGGCATTGGTATTCGATGAATATGACGCCGGTCGACCGGACGTGATGTTCGTCATCCAGCGGGTGCTCGAGGCCGAAGGCAAGCTGACCCTGCTCGACCAGAACCGGGTGATCCGTCCCAACCCTTGGTTCCGGCTGTTCGCGACGACCAACACGATCGGTCTCGGCGACACCACCGGCCTGTATCACGGCACGCAGGCGATCAATCAGGGCCAGATGGACCGCTGGAACGTCGTCACCACGCTCAATTACCTGCCCGCCCAGGTCGAGGCGCAGATCGTGCTCGCCAAGTCGGGCGAATATGACAATCCCGACGGCAAGGCGACGGTCGAGAAGATGGTCAAGGTCGCCGATTTGTCACGCCAGGGCTTCATCAACGGCGACATCTCGACCGTGATGAGCCCGCGCACCGTGA
>CAMPJH010000096.1 GCA_946886845.1 uncultured Sphingomonas sp.
AATAGAAAATCAGCAGCGCGCGCATGCCGTAGTAGGAGAAGCGCTCCCACATTTCAGCGAAGAACAGCATGTACAGGCCCTTGGGATGGCCGAGCGCTTCCGGATCGCGCTTCGACGCGATCATGATTCCGCCAATCAGGAACAGCAGGAATACGCCGAGCGTGATGACGACTGTCCAGTCGCCCTCGTTCCACATCCCGACTGGCTTAAGTCCGGTCACTGAGCCTCTCCCCAGATGGCTTTTCGCAGGCGGCGCACCCTAACGGCGCAATTCCGCTTGTGAAGGGCGATTGTTGCCAGCGCAGCTGCACCCTAGATGAACGGCGGTGCTCAACGATCGCTCCTCGCTGCTCGCGCTTATGCGCAGCCGTCGCTCGGCCAAGCCGAGGCAGCTTGCCGGCCCCGGCCCGTCGGACGACGAGCTGGAACAGATGCTGACAATCGCGGCCAGGACGCCGGATCACGGTCAGCTAACCCCCTGGCGGTTCGTGGTCGTCGATGATGGACAGCGCGACGCTCTCGCGGCGCTGCTTCGCCAGGCGCTGGCGGAAGAATTTCCCGACGCGCCGCTTGCCCGTCACAGCAAGGAGGAAGAATTCGCCCATTACGGCGGCAAACTCGTCGTTCTCGTGTCGGCGCCGGTCGCCGACCACAAAATTCCGGTTTGGGAGCAGGAATTGTCGTGCGGCGCTGCGGGCATGAACCTGTTGCTGGCCGCCCATGCGATGGGTCACGTCGCCGGATGGGTGACCGGCTGGCGCGCTTATTCGCCAAGGGTCACCGCGGCTTTTTGCCGGCCGGGACAGCGCATCGCCGGGTTCATTTTCATCGGCACTTCCAGCGTCGACCTCGAAGACCGCGCTCACCCGGATCTCGCGGAAGTCGCGCAAACCTGGTCGCCGCCGCTCTAACACCCGCGGATATTGACGAAAATGCGCGGTGCTGTATTATAACAGCATGGCGCTTCGCACCCAGCACGACAAACCCGTCTATGTCCGGCTTCGCGAGACGATCGCCAACGCGATCCTCTCTGGACGGTATCAAGACGGTGACGCCCTGCCCTCGGTCCGGGCCCTGGCCGCCGACGAGCAGGCCAATCCGCTAACCGTCGCCAAGGCCTATCAGGGCTTCCAGGATGAGGGGCTGGTCGTCGTCAAGCGCGGCGTCGGGCTGTTCGTTGCCCCGGGCGCCCGGACTCGGCTCAAGGAGTCGGAGCGCAGCCGCTTCCTCACCGAGGAGTGGCCTGAGATCCGCGATCGGATGGAGCGGCTCGACATCGATCCCGCCAAGCTGCTCGACAGGGAACGCGCCTAGCCCCTAGTAGCCGCGTCTAATGGAGACGCGGACACTTCCATTCAGCGAAGATACTATCGCCGAAGCCGCGCGACTGGTGCTTGCCGGTGAGCCGGTCGCGGTTCCGACCGAGACGGTCTACGGCCTCGCCGCAGATGCGAGCGACGCGCGGGCCGTCGCCCGTATCTACGAAGCCAAGGGAAGACCGTCGTTCAATCCATTGATTGTCCACGTGAAGAATATCGATGAAGCGCGGCGTATTGCCGAGCTAGGTCCGCGCGTAAGCGCGCTTGCGGAGGCCCATTGGCCGGGGCCGCTGACGATCGTTGCACCGCTCCGCGACGACAGCGCGATCGCGCCCCTGGTCACCGCCGGCTTGCCGACGATCGGCATTCGAGTACCCGCCCATCGCGCGATCCAGGCGCTGCTTCGCGCCGTCGGCCGGCCGCTTGCAGCGCCGTCGGCCAATGCCAGCGGCACGATCAGCCCGACCCGGGCCGACCATGTCCTTCGAAGCCTCGGCGGCGGGATAAAGCTGATCGTCGATGATGGCCCTTCTCCGGGCGGAATCGAATCGACGATCGTGGCGGAAGCCAGCGGCCAATTGCGGCTTCTAAGGCGGGGACCGATCGAAGTTCGCGAGGCCGAGCTCGATTCCGGCTCAGCGATCGAGGCGCCGGGGCAGCTCGCCAGCCATTATGCGCCGTCGAAGCCACTGCGTCTCAACGCCATCGACGCAACGGCGGACGAGTTTCTGATCGGTTTCGGCCGAGTCGACGGCGATTTGAACCTCAGCCCTTCGGGAGACTTGCTCGAAGCGGCGGCGCGGCTGTTCGACCTGCTTCATCAGGCCGACGCCTCGGCCAAATCTCGAATTGCGGTCGCACCGATCCCCGAACAAGGCCTCGGCGCGGCGATCAACGATCGGCTGAAGCGGGCGGCGGCCCCGCGCTAGGCGGCCGCTCCTTCACCTTTCACGCGCGCCTGGAAGCTGCGCCTGAGCTTCTGCAGCTTCGGTGGGATGGTGGCGATGCAATAGGGGTTTCGCTGACCCTCGCCTTCCCAATAGCTCTGATGATAGCCTTCGGCCGGCCACCAGTCGGACCTGGGCTCGATAGTGGTGACGACATTGCCGTCCCAATGGCCCTGGGCGCGCTCCTTCGCGTGCCGGGCCTCTTCCTCCTGGGCCGCGTTCTGCGGAAAAATCGCCGAGCGGTACTGGGTGCCGACGTCATTGCCCTGCCGATTGAGCTGGGTCGGGTCATGGACGGCAAAGAAGATATCCAGCAGCTCGCCGTAGCTGATCGCATCGGGGTCGAAGGTGATCCGGATGGCTTCGGCATGGCCGGTGGCGCCGCCGCACACCTGCTCATAGGTCGGATTGGGTACGGTCCCGCCGGTGTAGCCGCTTTCGACCGACTTTACCCCGACGACATCGTTGAACACGGCTTCGGTGCACCAAAAACACCCGCCAGCAAGCACCGCGACATCTTCAGCCATCGACCTGTCTCCTACTGAAGACGGAGATAGGCTTTTCAGACGGGTTTTTCGAGACGGTTAGTTGCGTTGAACGCTGGCCTTGAGGCTAGCGACCTCGAGCCGCTTGCCGACCCACTCGGCCAGCTCCTCGAATTCCAGCGGCTTTTTGA
Source organism: uncultured Sphingomonas sp. (assembly GCA_946886845.1). The sequence goes on from CAMPJH010000096.1 coordinate 2,943, forward strand.
AGACGATCCCGGCGCGGCGGTCGGAATACCAGCGGACCTCGCCCTTGATCGGCCGGAGGCTCTCGACGACGACGATGACGTCGCGGCCGACGCAATATTCCTCGATCGGCTCGACTTTCAGCCCGCCGAGCGAAATGTCGTGGACGGCGACCGTGTAATAGGTTTTGCCGACCCGGACCGAAGCCTTGCAATCGACCTCCAGCCGCGGCGGACGTGGCCGGAAGCCGTGGCGAGGCTTGCGGCCGGCAAGGAGCTCGCCGAGGTCGACGGTCTGGTCGAACTTGATTCCGATCATCCCCTCGCGAATCCAGGTCACGCTCGACGGGATCTTCTGGGACGACATCTCGATCGACACCTGTTCGCCCACCGGCGGGCATTCGGCGATTTCCCCCATCAATCCGCCGGCCGAGATGTTGCGGACTCGGATCAGCCGCTCGCCGCTGGCGCTAGACATCTTCGCTACCTTCAGCAGCGGAATCAGCCGCTCGTCGGAGCGGCGCTCGACCGGCCGAGGTACCGCGGTGGTCAACGAAAAGGTGGTCGACTCGAACGCCGCCTGGTCGTTCCCTGACGAGCCCGAGCGCCTGCGCTGGATCAGCGATGAGAACATCCACACTTTCCTTCACATCGGAACTGTTGTCCTCATTCTGGACGGATTGCGGTTAAAAACCGGTTTCTTTCCACATTCGCGAAGCGCAAAGCGCCAGCGAAGACAGGCGAGGAGCAAGGGATGCGGCAGCCGCGGCTGCTAGTGATCGACGATGAGCCGGCACTGGCCGAGTTTGTCGCGCAGGTTGCCAATGAGTGTGGGTTTCGGCCCGTGCTCACGGCCGACGACGGCGCCTTTCGAGAGGCGTTCCGCGCCGAGCGGCCGGACGTGGTCGTCCTCGACCTGGGAATGCCCGGAATGGACGGCGTCGAGCTGCTGCGTTTCCTGGCCTCCGAGCACAATGAAGCCCCGGTGCTGATTTTCAGCGGTTTCGACCGCCGGGTGCTGGAATCGGCCTTCCGGCTCGGCGAGGCTCTCGGCCAGACAATGATCGGCCCGCTCGAAAAACCGGTGCGATTCCAGGAGCTCGAGCAGTTGCTGGGCGATTTGAAGGCCAATCTGGTGCAATGAGCGGCCGGCCAGAACGCAAGCTCGTCAGGGGGTTCGAGCGGGCACTGGAGCATGGTGAGCTGCACATGCTCTACCAGCCGAAAGTCATGCTCGACACCGGCGCCCTGACGCGGCTGGAGGCGCTGGTCCGCTGGGAAGAGCCGGAGCTCGGGCCCGTCGAACCCTCGCGCTTCGTTCCGCTCGCCGAGAAGCATGGGTTGATCGCGCCTCTGACCGAATGGGGACTGAGAACCACGCTCGAGCAATGGCGCAGTTGGCAGGCACAGGGCCTCGACACCAACGTCGCCTTCAATATTTCGGCGATCAGCCTGCAGAGCCTGGACTTTCCCGACCTCGTCGAGCGCATCTGCCAGGAACTTGGGGTTCCGACCGACCGGCTGGTTCTCGAGCTAACGGAAGGCGCGACGCAGCCGCTGATCAAGTTGATGGACACGCTGACCCGCTTCCGGATCAAGGGGATCGGCCTGGCGATCGACGATTTCGGGACCGGCTATTCGACCCTGATGCAGCTTCGCCAGTTGCCCTTCACCGAGCTCAAGATCGACAAATTGTTCGTCAAGGACCTGCCGCGCGACCATGATTGCAGCGTCATCGTCAAATCGATGATCGACCTCGCCCATGCGCTCGGCTTGAGCGCCACCGCCGAAGGCGTCGAAACCGTCGAGCAATTGCGCTTCCTGCGCGCCTTGCGCTGCGACGTCGCCCAGGGCTTTCTGGTCGCCCAGCCGCTCGAGCCGGGCGTCCTCATCGACTGGAAAGCCGATTTCGAGCGACGCTGGCCGGAGCTTGTCGGAACCTAGGGCGCGATCTGGAACTCGATTCCCTGAGCCAGCGGCAGCTCGGTCCCGTAATTGATCGTATTGGTCTGGCGCCGCATGTAGGCGCGCCAGCTGTCGGAGCCGCTCTCGCGGCCGCCGCCGGTTTCCTTCTCGCCGCCGAACGCTCCGCCGATCTCGGCGCCCGACGGCCCGATATTGACGTTGGCAATCCCGCAGTCCGAGCCGGCGGCCGATAGGAAGCGCTCGGCTTCCCTCAGGTCGTTTGTGAAGATTGATGAGCTAAGCCCTTGCGATACCGAATTGTTGAGAGCGATAGCCTGATCAAGATCGGAATAGCGCAGAACGTAGAGGATCGGGGCGAAAGTCTCCTGCAGGATCGGCCCTTCCTGGGCGGGTACCTCGACCAAGGCGGGACGGACGTAAAAGCCGCCCGCCACGGGATCGACGCGCTCGACCGCTTCCCCGAGGACCTTTCGCATCGCCTCGAACGCCGCTTCGTCGATCAATGGCCCGACCAAAGTTCCCGGCTGGCGCGGGTCACCGACCCTGACCCGCGCGAACAGCGACTTCACCCGATCAATCAAGGCGTCGGCGATGCTTTCGTGAACGATCAGGCGCCGAAGCGTCGTGCAGCGCTGCCCAGCGGTCCCCGCCGCCGCGAACAAGGTTGCGCGCTCGGCAAGATCGAGATCGGCGCTCGGAGCGACGATCATGGCGTTGTTGCCGCCAAGCTCGAGGAGGGTGCGACCGAATCGTTCGGCAACCCGCGGGCCGACGACGCGGCCCATCGCCGTCGATCCGGTCGCCGAGATCAGGGCCACGCGGGAGTCGTCGACCAACGCCTCGCCGACCTCGCGGCCGCCCTGGAGGGACTGGAGCAGCCCGTCCGGCGCGTCACCAAAGCGCTCGAGGGCGCGGCGCGCGAGGGCCATCACCGCCTCGGCGGTCAGCGGCACCTTCTCGCTGGGCTTCCACAGGGCCGGGTCGCCGCAGACCAGCGCCAGCGCCGCGTTCCAAGCCCACACCGCGACCGGGAAATTGAAGGCGGTGATGACACCGACGGGTCCGAGCGGTTGCCATTGCTCGATCATCCGGTGGTTCGGCCGCTCGCTGGCGATGGTCAGGCCGTAGAGCTGGCGCGACAGGCCGACCGCGAAGTCGCAGATGTCGATCATCTCCTGGACCTCGCCGAGGCTCTCCTGGAAGATCTTGCCACATTCGAGCGTCACGAGCCGCGCCAGGGGCTCCTTCGCCAGGCGCAGCTCCTCTCCCAGGAGCCTGACCAGCTCGCCGCGCCTCGGCGC
>CAMPJH010000097.1 GCA_946886845.1 uncultured Sphingomonas sp.
CGGGTCTTGTAGATGGTGTTGCAGGCGAACTGGTCGCGGATGATGGGCGTCAGGCCGAGCGCCCGAATCTGACCGATCAGCCGCGCGCGGACGGCGTCGCTTGTGGCACTGTCGGCCGGGTGCGGCCGCTCGTCTCCGAGGACCGTCGCCAAACGCGCCTTGGCGCGACCCGCATCGAATTCTCCGGCTTGCGACGACGCACGCAGCGGCGGTGGCTGGACCAGCAGGCTGGTGGCAGCCAGCCCGACAAGGATCGCAGCCAGCAATGCCAACAGCAGCAGATTCGGCCGCATTCGTCCCCCCTTGGCCCCCGCCAGTCCCGACGCCATATCGATTTCGAGTGCCAGGTGCGATAGGCGCCCGGCAAAGGAGAATTTCCAGATGGGCTATCGCGTCGCTGTCGTTGGCGCCACCGGCAATGTCGGCCGGGAAATCCTCAACATCCTCGCCGAGCGGCAATTCCCGCTCGACGAGGTCGCGGCCGTCGCCTCGTCGCGCTCGACCGGCGACGTCATCGACTTCGGCGACAGCGGGCAGGAGCTCAAGGTCAGGAACCTCGAGCATTTCGACTTTTCCGGCTGGGACATGGCGCTGTTCGCCGCCGGCTCCGACGCGTCGAAACTCTACGTTCCCAAGGCCGCGCAAGCCGGCTGCACGGTGATCGACAACAGCTCGCTCTACCGGATGGACCCGGACGTGCCGCTGATCGTGCCGGAAGTGAACCCGGACGCGATCGCCGGCTACCGAAAGAAAAACATCATCGCCAACCCGAACTGCTCGACCGCCCAGCTGGTGGTGGCGCTCAAGCCGCTGCACGACGCCGCCAGGATCAAGCGGGTCGTGGTCGCGACCTACCAGTCCGTATCGGGCACCGGGAAAGCGGCGATGGACGAGCTGTTCAACCAGTCGCGCAACATCTTCGTCGGTGATTCGGCAGAGCCGAAAATCTATCCCAAGCAGATCGCTTTCAACGTCATCCCGCAGGCCGGCGACTTCCTCGACGACGGCTCGACCAGCGAGGAGTGGAAGCTGGTGGTCGAGACCAAGAAGATCCTCGATCCCAAGATCAAGGTCAGCGCGACCTGCGTCCGGGTGCCGGTGTTCGTCGGCCATAGCGAAGCGGTGAACGTCGAGTTCGAGGAGGAGCTGTCGGCGAAGAAGGCGCAGTCGATCCTGCGCGAGGCGCCCGGCGTCATGCTCATCGATAAGCGCGAGGACGGCGGCTACGTCACTCCGGTCGAAGCGGTCGGCGAATATGCGACCTACGTCAGCCGGGTCCGCGACGATCCGACGGTCGACCACGGCCTGTCTTTATGGGTGGTCAGCGACAACCTGCGCAAAGGCGCGGCGCTCAATGCCGTCCAGATCGCCGAGCTGCTCGGCCGCAAGCACTTGCAGAAAGCGGCCTAGGGCTTGTCGGCCCAGTGCCGAAGCAGGTTCTGCTGGACTAGCTGCAACCGGCTGTAATTTTGCGGGTCCATCTTTAACCCTTCGAGCGCCGCAACTTCGTTCAGGTCGTACAGGAGATTGCGCCGGAACGGGTCGGCGACCCGGCTCTGGATGAAGGTGATGGCGACCAGCCGCTCACCCTTGGTCACCGGATCGACCTCGTGGAAGGTGTCGGACGGGTAGAGGACCGCCTCGCCGGGCTTGAGCTTGAAGCGCAGCTCGCCGTCGCCAAGGCGGATGTGCAGAGCGCCGCCCTCATAGCTTTCCGGCTCGTTGAGGAAGATCGTGCACGACAGGTCGCTTCGGATCGTCTGCCCCGGCATCTGCAGGAAAGCGGCGTCGGCATGAGCGCCGTACTTCATTCCCGGCTTGTAACGGGTGATCAGCGGCGGCGCGATCAGCACCGGGAAGGCGAACTCGGCGAATTCCTGGCTGCGCCCGAACGCCTGCAACAGCAGCTGCGAGCTCTTCTGGTACGCCTGCTGCTCGTGCAGCTGCTCATTGTCCTTGGCGGTATTGTGCGGGTTGGTGATCCGCCCGTGGACGAACGGCGCGGCGGCGGCGATCCGCTTGCACTCGTCGATTTCCGGCTGGGTCAGAAGCGGCAGGATTCGATACATCAAGATTCCCCGGATCGCGCCAGCGCCCGCGCAAGCAGCGGCGACTTTTCCGCCGCCCGGCCGAGCATGGCAAGCGCGGATTCAATGTCGACCCGGTGCGCGGCGTCCGCCTCGGCGATGAGGTCGCGCCGAAGCGCCGGGCTGTAGTCATATTCGAGCGCCTTCGAATAGCGCGCCATCAGCAAACCGGTGGCGACCGCATGGAGGCGCTCGGCCGTCGCGGCGAAGCCGAAAAATTGGGCGAGGCGAATCAGCTCGTTCGGCATGTCGCCGAGCATCGCGTCGAAATCGGCCCAGGCGATCGCCCGGTCGGCCATCCTGTCGGCGGCCGACTCCAGGGCGGTCATCTCGCACGCCCAGGCGGCCGCGGCGGCATCGGCGGTGGTGGTGCCGCCCAGCGCCGGCACTCGGCCGGACATTCGCCGGGCGCGCGATCCGGCAAGCGCCGCCAGTTCCTTGACGCTGTTCTCGCCGGCCAGGATCGAGGCGATGTAGGCGCGGGGCTTGGCGAAAAGGAACAGGGCCCGCTCGCCCGGCGGCACCAGCTCGTCGGCGATCTCGCTGACGAAGCTGGTCGCCTTGACCAGCGCCAGCTGATTCTCGGCGAACGTCCGCGAGAACAGGGCCTGGGCCGGAAACAGCAGGTGCGATCGATCCTCGTTACCTAGCCCCGCCAGGTCGCGCAGGAAGCGCGGCTCGCGGACCGCCAGCACGCCGTCGATTTCGCCGAGTAGCCGGGCGACCAGCGTCGATCCGACGTGGCCGATGTGGAAGATCCAGCGAGCGTCGGTGCGGGCGTTGACGGCGAGCGCGCTGCGCACCTTTTGCCAGTCGACGATATGGCTGGTCATCGTCTGCTGCAGCATCCGGTCGTCGAGGAAGCTGGCATTGCGATAGGCCTGCGAATCCATCGCGACCAGCCGAACGCGCCCGGCTTCCGGGTCGTATGCCTGGGCGAGCCAGGTCGCGTCTCGGGCGATTTGCTCAGGCGTCGGGGCGCTGGACATGCGGCCACTTAACCTTGCAAACCGGGCGGCACCACAGGAGACGGATGATGGTCGAACAGAAGACCGGCGGCTGCGCCTGCGGACGAGTGCGCTTCACTCTCACCGGCGAGCCCGAGGAAGCCTATCTTTGCCATTGCCGGATGTGCCAGCGGGCGACCGGCTCAGTGTCGATCGCCTTCGTCACCGCCAGGCTCGATCAGATAGAGTGGGATGGCGAGCCCGACTGGTACGACAGCTCGCCGATCGCTCGCCGGCCGTTCTGCTCGAAGTGCGGGACGTCGCTCGGCTTCATGTTCACCGAGGATTCCGACAAGATGGACCTGACGGTCGCGGCGTTCGACGACCCCAGCCCGTTCAAGCCCAGGCATCATTTCGGCGCCGAGAGCATGCACCGGGCGTGGCTCAACACCGAGGGTCTGCCCGAATACCGGACTGACCAGTATCAGAAGCTGGTCGACAAATGGGTCAAGGCGACCGGGAAAATGCCCGATTAAAGCGGCTTGACGAATTTCAGGGTCATCCGGTCGCTTTCGCCGATGGCGAGATATTTTTCGCGGTCCTTGTCCTTGAGACGCAGCCCTGGCGGCAAAGTCCACACGCCGTCCGGCCAGTCGGCCGTGTCCTTCGGGTTGGCGTTGATCTCGGACGTGGCGGCGAGCTTGAAGCCGGCCGCTTCGGCAAGGGCCTTTACCGTCGACAGCTTGATATAGCCGCTTTCGCGCTCGCGCTCGGCGCTGGCACTTTCCGGCAGGCGGTGGTCGACCACGCCGAGGATTCCGCCAGGCTTGAGCATCGCGTAGATCTGCTTGAAGGCCTCGGGGCTGTAATCCTGCTTGTCGTCGCGGCGATAGCCCATCCGCCAATTGTGGACGTTGCGGAAGGTGAGGACGACGTCGGCTGTGCCGTCCGGCACCCGCACCGAATTGGCGTCGAAGGCGGGGAAGTCGGCAACGACCGCCGCCGAGTACAAAGTCGGATTGGCCGCCTTGAGCTTGTCGATTCCCGACCGTCCCCAATCGGGCGCAACCAGATAGAGCTTGCCGCCGCCGGCGGTGACATAGGGCGCCAGGATTTCGGTGTACCAGCCGCCGCCCGGCCAGATTTCGACCACGGCGTCGCCCGGGTCGACCTCGAAGAAGTCGAGGGTCTCGACCGGGTGGCGGTATTTGTCGCGAAGCACGTTCTCCGGCTTGCGTCCCGCATCGGCGACCGCCTTTTGCAGCGCGGCGACCCGGTTCGCCGCGGCGGCCGGCGCTGCTTGCTCGGCGGCGGCTGTTGACGCCGAGGCGGGCAGAAGCGCCAGGGCGCTGGCGGCAAGCGCGATTGCGAAACGAAGATGCATGGTCCGGTTCCCCTTGCGAATGTCGCCCTACCATTGCGCGAGCCGGTCGCGCGCGGCAATGCCCGAATCTCCGCGACAGGCGTTCGGTCAAGATGGGGACGACCAATTTGCGCGAGCCAGCGATCCACAAATGGACCGCATCGGACGGGATCGAGCTTGCCTTCCACGAAATGGGGGAGGGCCGGCCGGTAGTCCTGCTGCACGGCCTCTTCTCCGACGCGCAGATGAACTGGATCAAGTTCGGCCACGCGGCACGGATCGCCGGCGACGGCTTTCGGGTGATCATGCCCGACCTTCGGGCACACGGCGCGTCGGGCAAGCCGCACGACCCGGACCATTATCCGCAAGGGGTGCTCGCCCGCGATGTTCGCGAGCTGGTCGCGCATCTCGGCCTCGACTCGTTCGATCTCGGCGGCTTTTCGCTCGGCGCGCGGACGACGCTCGAAGCGGTCGGCGAAGGCATGCGGCCCGGCAAGGCCGTGCTCGGCGGAATGGGCCTCGAGGGCATCCGCAATTGGGCTCGGCGCAAGCATTTTTACCTCGAGGCGATCGAAGCGTTCGACAGCGCGACCCGCGGCGACCCGCACTGGCTGGCGATCCAGTTCATGAAGACGATGAAGGTCGACCGCACCGCCGCCGCGTTGCTGCTCCAGAGCTTCGCCGATTCGGAAGAGCAATGGCTGCAGGCTTTCACCATGCCGACGCTGGTCGTCGTCGGCAGCGAGGATCATGACAACGGCTCCGGCGAGGAGCTTGCCGCGGCGCTTCCCAACGCGATTTATCGCGAAGTGCCCGGCACCCACATGAGCTCGGTGACCAGGCCCGAGTTCGGCGAAGCGATTGCGCGTTTTCTAGCGGCGGCTTGACCCGACTCGCCGTGTCGGCCCAGTCGGTAGCGAATCGAGAGGGGAGTTTTCGATGAAGTTTTCCGTGTCCGTATCAGTATCCGTCCTTGCACTGACGATCGCCGGCTGCGCGACCAACTCGACACCGCCGGCCGAAGTCACGGCCGCGCCAGCTTCGACGCCGGCCGAGGCCGCGGAATCCTCCGCCGCGACCCAATATCCGATGACCCCCGAAGGCGCCCGCCAGTTCATCGCCGCGGTCGAAAAGGACCTGTTCGACTTCAGTGTCATCGGCGGCCGCGCCGCCTGGGTGAACGCCACCTACATCAACGACGATACCGACGCGCTCAATGCGTATTTCGGAACCATCGGCACCGAAAAGACGATCGAATATGCGAGTGCCGCGGCCCGCTATTCGCAGGTTCCCGGCCTTGACTTCGACACGGCGCGCAAGCTCAACATCCTGCGCACTGGGCTGGTGCTTCCGGCTCCGCAAAGCCCCGGAGCGGCGGCCGAGCTCAACGAGATCGCGACCAGGCTGCAGTCGATGTACGGCAAGGGGAGGGCGACCCTCGACGGCAAGGAAATCACCGGCGACGAAGCCGAGGAGCGGATGGGCACCCTGCGCGATCCGGCCAAGCTCCAGGAGGTCTGGACCAGCTGGCACGACAATGTCGGCCGGCCGATGCGCCCGCTCTATGCGCGCATGGTCGAGATCGCCAACCAGGGCGCCAAGGACCTCGGCTTTGCCGACACCGGGGCGATGTGGCGGTCCAACTACGACATGACGCCGGAAGAATTCTCGGCGATGTACGACCGGCTGTGGGCGGAGACCAAGCCGCTCTACGACC
>CAMPJH010000098.1 GCA_946886845.1 uncultured Sphingomonas sp.
GCCATCGCGGCGTGCGCGTAGGAGAAATTGGGTGCGAGGCTAAGCGCCTTCCTGGCAAATGGCAGCGCCTCCGCCCGGGATTGCGCAAACTCCTCGCCGCTGGTCGAGAAAGCGTTGCCGCGACGGATCGTGTAAAATGCCCTGCGCGCGTAGGCGCCGGCATAGTTCGGGTCCAGCCGAATGGCATCGTCGACCAGGCGTATAGCGCGGTCGGAATCGTCCTTCGTATATCGATCGAACGCCTCATCCGCCTGGAGGACTAAATCGTGGGCACGCGCATTTTCGGTTCCACCGACAGTGAGCGACGCCCCTTTCGCGCCGCTGAGCGCAATGCTGAGCGTCCGAGCGACATTTTCCGCGATGTCGGTCTGGATCTTGATCGCGTCTCCGGGTGTCCGGTCGTAGTTCTGCGACCAGCGCTCGAGACCGTCCTCTCCGTCGATGAGTTGCGCATTGACCCGGATCACCGACGGCGACTGGCGCACGCTTCCGGTGAGGATGTTCGTCACGCCAAGCTTCTTCGCCGCTGACTCAGCATCGTCATCGCGGACTGCCTCGGACGACGTCCGGCCGACGACCTTCAGTCCCGCAAACCGCGCCAGCGCGCTGCGCAGCTCTTCGGCGATGCCATCGGAAAAATAGGCTTGGGCAGGATCGCCGCTGAGGTTGGCGAACGGCAGCACGGCGATGCTGTTGGCAGCCATTGAGTCTGGCCTGAACAGCGCCCATCCGCCGACGCCAGCGACTGCGACGGTTGCCGCCGCGCCGCCCGCAATGGCCGTTCGCCGACTGATTGGCGGGGTGCGAAGCGAATGCGGAGCAGGCGGAGCCGACGCAACTCCGGTAATACGCTGAACCGCACCGACAACGGCTAGGTAGTGCGGATCGGAGCGGTTACCTTGCCAGCCTTTTAGCGGAGTGGCCTGGCTTTCGCCGAAGCCGAGCGGTGGGCTAACGGCGTCGAGGAGCACCGGGATATAGACATGCCGCCGCTGCGCGCGCGAGGCCTCGTCGCGGACGAAATGTCCCTCCGGCCCGCTAGACCGCTTGCTCCAGACGACGATCACGCATTTTGCGGAATCCAGCTGCTGCTCAATTGTCTGGCGCCACTCGTCGCCCGTGCCGATATGTTCGTCCCACCAGACCGAATAGCCGTCGGCCTGAAGCGCTTGCACCAGCGGTTGAACCCGGCGCCGGTCTTCCGCCTTGTAGGAGATGAAGACGTCGGACATCAGGCGGGGAAGTTCATCTTCGTCACAAGCGCCTTGAAGCGCGGGTCTGATCGAAGCGGATCGAGGAACGGATCGGTCTGCATATTCAACAGCCCGGCATCTTTTATCTCGAACGCGCGGTCGAGCGCGGCAATCGCCCGATCCTTGTCTCCAAGCTGCGCGTAGATCTCGCCATATTGGTAGCTCGCCGTGTCTCCATGAATTCCACGGAGCGTCTCGAGCTTTGCCTGCGCACCGGCGCGATCGCCGGCCTTGATCAGCAACATGGTTTCGCCGGTGAGCCGCCACCAATAATCGGGTGTTTGCCGGCTGTAATAGGTCTGAGCTTCGCCCAGGCGCCCAAGCAACAGGAGAGAGTCGGCGACGGTCATGGCATTGTCGAAAAGCTGCGGAGACTTGCGCTGCAGCTCTGTTCCGTAACCGACCGCTTCACCGTATCGCCGCGCGTCATAGAGTGCGGTTATGCGGGCGTTGTACGGCCTCTTGTTGAGAGGATCCAAGGCGATTGCCTGGTCCGCGAGCCGCAGGGCCTCGTCCGTATTGCCGACCCTGCTCGCCGAGTAACTGGCCCTCGAGAGGATATTCACGTCGCTTGGGGCGAGCTGAAGCGCCCGCTGCTGAGCGGCGAACGCAGGCGCCATCTGGAGGTCGTTCGCGTAAACCGCCGACATTGCCATGTGGCTCTGGGGGAGATTTGGCGCGATCCTGAGTGCGGTTCGTGCAAGCTGCAGCGATTCAGCCCGGATCCGCGCAAGCTCCTGCGCCCCGCTCGCATAATTGTTTCCATACGCATTCAGAACGATGGATTTGAGGGCGTAAGCGTCGGCATAATCCGGATCGATCGCAATCGCGGAGTCGAGCAATTGCAAACCCTGTTGCATGCCCGGCTTTGAGGCCGGATTGTTGCTCATCGCCTTCGCCCGCATGAACAACCGTTGCGCCTCCGGGCTTTTCGTTCCACCGATTCCAATTGCGGCCCGCGCTGCTCCGCCCAAGGCCGCGCTGAGAGCGCTCGCGACATTTTCCGCGATATCGGTCTGGATCTTGATGGTGTCGCCGGGTGCCCGATCGTAATCCTCCGACCAACGGTTCATGCCGGTGCCGCCGTCGATCAGCTCGGCGGTCACCCGGATAGTCGATGGCGACTGGCGGACGCTGCCGCTCAGGATATTGGCGACGCCGAGCTTCTTTGCCGCGGTTTCGGCATCGTCGTCGCGCACTGCTTCCGAAGAGGTCCGCCCGACCACTTGCAACCCGGCAAGCCGCGCCAGCGCACTTCGCAGCTCCTCTGCTATTCCGTCGGAAAAATAGGCCTGGGCCGGATCGCCGCTGAGATTGGCGAATGGCAGGACGGCAATGCTGTTCGATGCGTCCGCCGCCGTCGGTCGCAGCAGCGCCCACCCTCCCACGCCGGCGACCGCCACCGTAGCGACTGCGCCGCCAGCGAGAACCGTGCGTCGGCTTACCGCAGGATGCGTTGAGTGAGGCTTTGCTGGCGCCCCGGCTTCGCCGGCAAGCCGAGCGACCGCGGACAGGAGCGACTGGTAATGCGGATCGGCGCGATCGCCTTTCCAGCCGCTGAGCGGCAATGCCTGCATCTCGCCGAAGCCGAGCGGAAGGTGGACCTTGTCAATCAGCACCGGGACATAGACGTGGCGTTCCTGCGCCCGCGTTGCCTCATCCTGGACAAAGGTGCCCTCGGGGGCGACCGCGCGCTTGCTCCAGACGACAATCACGCATTTTGCCGCGTTGAGCTCGGCTTCGATCATATGGCGCCACTGTGCGCCGCCGCCGATCTGCGCGTCCCACCAGACCGAATAGCCGTCGGCTTCCAGCGCCTCGACAAGAGGTTTCACCCGACGCCGGTCTTCCGCCTTGTACGAGACGAACACGTCGCTCATCCGCGAGGCCCCCCAGCCTCGAACCGCAGCTTATGAGGGAAGCAGGGTCCGCGCAATCGGATGTTCGGCATGGTCAACGGTTCGTTGACGATGCTTGTCGGCAGTCCGGAAACTGGCGGCTGTTAATGCCGCGCCATGGACTTTCCCTTCATCTCCGGGCGGCCGGCGCTTGCCGATGCCGCCGAGCTCATCGAGAGCTTCGGCGACGATGCCGGGCTCGAGGCAGCGGTTCGCGCGGAGCGCAGCCGCGACGCCGGCAATGTCGTGCGCTTTTGCCACTGGCGGCAGATCGAGCGGGTCATTGTGACGCTAAGTAGCGACGAAGTGCGCGGAACCGTTCATTAATTCATCTGGCCGGTCTGGCGCGGTTCATATGCGCCGACTAGGCTGGAATCATGAGAGAGCGGGTCGGGGCGGGGGTCTTGGCGCGGCTGCTGTGCGCGGCCGCGACCGCGGCGCTTGCCTGCGTTCCGGCGGCCGGCCAGCCGGCGCCGCCCGCCGACCCAACCGAGCTCGATCCCTCGGCGCCGCTCGACCCGATGCCCGATATCGGGGTCGATTGGCCCGACCTCAATGCCGCTCCGCCCGACGAGTCGATCGACGACGAGTTTGAAGCGGCGGAGTCCGAGCCGGTCATCGACACCGAAGCGCTGCGTCATTACGCGATCGCCATCGACGGGCTCGACAAGCTCGGCGACCCGAACGCGCTGGTGAAGGCGTTCCAGAAGCAGTCGGCGCTGTACGAAGGGCGCCGCAAGGAAGCCAACGCCGCCCAGATCCAGCGCCGTTCCGAAACCGATGCGCAGCTGCTTGCCGAACTGCTCCGCTCGCAGGGCTATTATGACGCCGTCGTCGAGCCGCTGATCGAGCCCGAGGGCAATGTGCTGCGGGTCACCTTGGCGGCCGACCCGGGCGAGCAGTATACGTTCCAGTCGGTCGAGCTGCCCGGCCTCGAGGCGGCGGGCGAGGACGCCGCCGAGCTTCGCCAGGCCTTTGGCGTCAAGCCCGGCGACCCGGTGATCGCCCAGGATGTCCTGTCGGCCGATCTGGCGCTTAAGGTTGCGCTCGGCCAGGAAGGGTTTCCGCTGGCCGAGGTCGGCGAGCAGCAAATCACCGTCGATCACCAGACGCGGCTGGCGAGCCTGGTGCTTCCCGTCGATCCGGGACCGGTGGCGCAGTTCGGGGCCATCCGCGTCAGCGGCCAGCCGCCGTTCGGCGCCCGCCACGTTGGCGTCATCGCCCGCTTCAAGCCGGGCGAAAGGTTCGAGCAGTCCAAGGTCGACGACTTGCGGCGGGCGCTGATCGCGACCGGGCTGGTGGCGTCGGCGGACGTGAACATCGTCCCAATCGGCGGCGGCCAGACCGTCGACCTCGACGTCCGGCTGACGCCGGCGCCGAGCCGGACGATCGCCGGCGAGCTCGGCTACGGTACCGGCGAGGGGGCGAGGCTCGAGGCGAGCTGGCAGAACCGCAATTTCGTCAACCCGGAAGGGGCGCTGACCCTGCGCGGGATCGCCGGCACCCGCGAGCAGCTCGCCGGAATCGAGTTCCGACGCAACAATTTCGGCGCCCGCGACCGGATTCTCGACTTCCAGCTGGCCGCAAGCCACACCGATTTCGAAGCCTATGAGGCGCGCACCATCCGCTTCCTCGCCAGCCTCGAGCGGCAGAGCAACATCATCTGGCGCAAGAAGTGGACGTGGAGCGCCGGCACCGAGCTGCTCGCGACCGACGAGCGCGGGATCTTCGACGACCCGAACCTCGAGGAAACCAAGACCTTCCTGATCGCCGCCTTGCCGCTCACGCTAGGCTATGACGGCAGCGACGACCTGCTCGATCCGACCAGCGGGTTCCGGGTCATCGGCCGGCTGAGCCCGGAGATTTCCGCCAAGGGCGGTTCGTTCTTCTATTCGCGCGCCCAGATCGACGCGAGCGCTTATTATCCGGTGGCCGGCAATACCGTGCTCGCCGCCAGGGTCCGGCTCGGCAGCATTTTCGGAGCCGACGCTCCGTCGATCGCTCCGTCGCGGCGGTTCTATGCCGGCGGCGGCGGATCGGTGCGCGGTTATGGCTATCAGCGCGTCGGCCCGCGCGACTTCGAGGACGATCCGATCGGCGGCAAGACGCTGACCGAATTCGGGGTCGAGGCGCGGTTCCGGATCGGAAATTTCGGAATCGTCCCGTTCCTCGACGGCGGCGCCCTGACCAACAAGGTTACGCCGCAGTTCGACGGTTGGCAGTTCGGCGCCGGCATCGGCGTCCGCTATTATTCGAGCTTCGGCCCGATCCGGATCGACGTCGGAACCCCGCTCAATCCGCGCGAAGGCGACAGCCGGATCGCGGTCGCCGTCTCGCTCGGGCAGGCATTCTGATGGCCGAGGCGGCGGTCGCCCAGGGCAGCGGCGGGCAATCACCCTATCGGCTCAAGCCCGACTGGCCGCGGCGGCTGGCTCGCGAGCTGCTGGCTTTGCTGCTCGGCCTCGCGTTCCTGCTGGCGGCCGGCCTCGCGATCCTCGACACGGCGCCAGGTCACCGCTGGATCGTCGACCGGATTGCCGGGATCGAGACCTCTTCGGGCTTGCGCATCAAGATCGGGCGGATCGACGGATCGATCTTCGGCCGGTCGCGGCTGAGGAATGTCGCCGTGTCCGACCAGAAGGGCGTGTTCTTCTCCTCGCCGGAGATCGAACTCGACTGGATTCCCGGTGCCTGGCTGCGCAACAAATTGTCGATCAACCGCGTCCATGCCGACCGGGCGACGCTGGTCCGGCTCCCCGACCTCAAGCCCGGCACCCGCGAGGGACCGACCTTGCCCGGCTTCGACATCCGCATCGGCGAATTGTCGATCGACCGCTTCGAGATCGCCCGCGGAGTCACGGCAAAGCCACGCGTCGGCAGCGTCCGCGGCAGCGCCGATATCCGCTCGGGCCGAGCCAAGGTGACCTT
>CAMPJH010000099.1 GCA_946886845.1 uncultured Sphingomonas sp.
GTTCGAATCCCTCCCGCTCCGCCACCATCCTTGAGCGCGCGGCCGCCAAGTGCTTGAAGGCCGCGTGAGCAGCGGCTGGAGCTTCGCGATCGATCGCGGCGGGACTTTCACCGACGTCATCGCCCGCTCTCCGGACGGCGCGGTGATCGTCGAGAAGCTGCTGTCCGAAAATCCAACCCGTTACGCCGACGCCGCGCTCGAGGCGATCCGACGCGTCCTCGACAAGCACGGCGGCGCCGTCGCCTCGGTCCGGATGGGGACCACCGTCGCCACCAACGCCCTGCTCGAGCGCAAGGGCGACCGCGTCGCGCTGGCGATCACCCGCGGCTTCGGCGACGCGCTTCGTATCGGCTACCAGGCGCGGCCGGAAATCTTCGCCCGCAAGATCGTGCTTCCCGATCAGGCTTACGAGCAAATCGTCGAGATCGACGAGCGAATCGGCGCCGGCGGCGAGGTCGTTCTGCCACTCGACGAAGATCGGGCGCGCGCCGCGCTCGAAGCAATTAGGGCGGAAGGAATCGACTCCCTGGCGATCGTCCTGATGCACGGCTGGAAGTACAACCGGCACGAAGCTCGGCTGGCCGAGATCGCCGGCGAGCTCGGCTTCACCCAAATCTCCGTCAGCCATGAGGTCGCGCCGCTGATCAAGCTGGTCGGCCGCGGCGACACGACTGTGGTCGACGCCTATCTGTCGCCGGTGCTGCGCCGCTACGTCAGCCGGGTCGCAGCCGGACTGCCGCCGGCAACGCGGCTGCGGTTCATGCAGTCGAATGGCGGGCTCGCCGACGCGCAGGCGTTTCGCGGCAAGGATGCGATCCTGTCCGGCCCTGCCGGCGGAGTGGTGGGGATGGTCGCAGCCGGCGCACCGCATTTCGCCGACGGCGAGCCGGTGCGGCTGATCGGCTTCGACATGGGCGGCACCTCGACCGACGTGTCGCACTATGCCGGCCGCTTCGAGCTCGCCGACGAGAGCAATGTCGCCGGCGTCCGAATCCGGGCGCCGATGATGCAGATTCACACGGTGGCCGCCGGCGGCGGGTCGATCTGCCGGTTCGACGGCATCCGCTTCCGGGTCGGTCCACAGTCGGCCGGCGCCGACCCCGGCCCCGCCTGCTACAGGAACGGCGGCCCGCTGACAGTAACCGACTGCAACCTGTTCCTCGGCCGAATCCTGCCGGAGAGCTTTCCTGCCGTGTTCGGCCCGGACGGCGACCAGCCAATCGATCCCGACGCCTCGCGAGCGCGGCTTCAGGAAGTTGCCGACGCGCTCGGCGGCTCGAAATCGCTCGAGGAAGTCGCCGAAGGCTTCCTGCGCATCGCGGTCGACAATATGGCCAATGCGATCCGCAAGGTCTCGATCGCCCGCGGGCATGACGTGACCCGCTATACACTCGCCTGCTTCGGCGGCGCCGGCGGCCAGCACGCCTGCCAGGTCGCCGATGCCTTGGGCATGGAACGGATCCTGATCCACCCGCTCGCCGGCGTACTCTCCGCCTACGGAATCGGCCTCGCCGACGTGAAGGCGATTCGCGAGGAGAGCTGGTTGCGGGCGCTCGGCGAGGACGTGTCGGAACCAGTCGAACGGCTGGAGGGGGCGGCAAGTGAAGCGCTGCTCGCGCAAGGGGTCGAGAGCGACGCGATCGCGCTGCACCGCCGGGCTCGGCTCCGCTTCGCCGGCAGCGACACCACGCTCGAAGTGCCACTTGCCGGCGCCGACACCATGCGCCGCGAGTTCGAGCAGCTTCACCGAGCGCGCTTCGGTTATGTCGACCCGCGAGCCGACGTCATTGTCGATTCGCTCGTTGTGGAAGGGGTCGGCAGCTCCCGCAAAGACGACGCGATCACCACCGGCACGGCCAATGCCGAGCGCGTCGTTGGCCCGGCAATTGTCGCCGAAGCGACTTCGACCACCGTCGTCGAGTTGGGGTGGGCGGCGACCCGCGCCGGCGACGGAACGCTGGTCTTGACGCGCACGGCGCTGGCCAAGCGCGGGCACGCGATCGGCACCGACGCCGACCCCGTGATGCTCGAGATCTTCAACAACCTCTTCATGGCGATCGCCGAGGAAATGGGGGTCGCGCTGCAGGCGACCGCGACGTCGGTCAACATCAAGGAACGGCTCGATTTCTCCTGCGCCCTGTTCGACCGCGGCGGCGCCCTCATTGCCAATGCGCCGCATATCCCGGTGCATCTCGGCTCGATGGGCGAGAGCATTCGCCAAATCATCGAAGCTCGCGGCGGTGGTGCGGACGGACGCGGAATCCTCCGCGGCGATGCCTATGTCCTCAACGATCCGTACCGCGGCGGCACGCATTTGCCCGACATCACCGTGATCATGCCGGTCTTCTATTCGGATGCCGACTTAGAGCCGTCGGCGTTCGTCGCGGCCCGCGGCCATCATGCCGATATCGGCGGGATCGCTCCGGGCTCGATGCCGCCCGACAGCCGCACGATCGATGAGGAAGGGGTGCTGATCGACAATGTGCTGATGGTCGACGAGGGAACTTTCCGCGAGACCGAGATGCGCGCCTTGCTCGGGTCGGACCCGCACCCTGCACGCAACATCGACCGCAACATCTCCGACTTGCGCGCCCAGCTCGCCGCTTGCGTTCGGGGCGGCGAAGGTTTGGTCGACGCGGTTCGCGAATACGGAGCGAAGGTCGTCGACGCCTACATGCGCCACGTTCTCGCCAACGCCGAGGAATCGGTGCGGCGGCTGCTCGGCCGGCTCGACGACGGCGCGTTCGATTACGAAATGGACAATGGCGCCCGCATCCGGGTCGCGATCCGCATCGACAAGCATGCGCGCTCGGCGGTGTTTGATTTCACCGGAACCAGCGACCAGCTGCCGGACAATTTCAACGCGCCTTATTCGATCGTCCGCGCCGCCTCGCTCTATGTTTTGCGCACGCTGATCGACGATCCGATCCCGATGAACGACGGTTGCCTTTGGCCGGTCGAGCTGGTCGTCCCGCCAGGCTCGATGCTGGCCCCAGCCTATCCGGCGGCGGTCGTCGCCGGCAATGTCGAGACCAGCCAGTGCGTGACCGACGCATTGTTCGCGGCGACCGGCCGGCTGGCGCCCAGCCAGGGGACGATGAACAATTTCACCTTCGGCAATCAGCGCCACCAATATTATGAGACGATCGCCGGCGGCTCGGGCGCCGGCCCGGATCACGATGGAACCGACGCCGTTCAGACGCACATGACCAACAGCCGACTGACCGATCCGGAGATCCTCGAGACCCGGCATCCGGTGCGGCTTGAGCGGTTCGCGATCCGCCGCGGCTCGGGCGGAAGCGGCGTCCACCACGGCGGCGATGGAGTCATCCGCGACGTCCGATTCCTCGAGCCGATGCGCGCCAACATCCTCGCCAACCGCCGCCGCATCCCGCCGCGCGGGATCGCCGGCGGTGGCGACGCTTTGCCCGGGCGCAACTGGGTCGAGCGCGCCGACGGCTCGATCGAAATGCTGGAAGCCTGCGGCTCGGCCGAGATGAGCGCGGGAGACCGCTTCGTCATCGAAACGCCCGGCGGCGGCGGTTTCGGGAAGTCGCGATGACCAATTACTGGCCGCTGCTCGGAATCGCGCTGGTCGTCGTCGGCTTCGCCTTGAAGCTCAATCCGATGCTGGTCGTCACCGCCGCGGCAATCGTCACCGGCCTGCTCGGCGGAATGGACCTGGTCGAGGTCATCTCGACCTTCGGCAAGGCGTTCAACGACAACCGGATCATCGCAATCGTCTGGATCGTCCTGCCGGTGATCGGGCTGCTCGAGCGGTTCGGCCTGCAACAGCGCGCCGCCGCGCTCATCCGCGGTTTCCGCAAGGCAACGACCGGCCGGCTGCTGCTGCTCTATCTCGCCTATCGCCAGATCACCGCGGCGATCGGCCTCCACTCGACCGCCGGACATCCGCAGACGGTCCGGCCGCTGGTCGCGCCGATGGCGCTTGCCGCGGCGGAGCAACAGCACGGCGAGCTCGACGAGGCGACTGCGGACAAGGTGAAGAGCTATGCCGCCGCGACCGACAATGTCGGGCTGTTCTTCGGCGAAGACATCTTCTTCGCGATCGGCTCGATCGTCCTGATCCAGCAGATCCTGGCAACCTATGGCTACGATCTCGCGCCGCTGGAGCTGGCGGTTTGGGCGATCCCGACGGCAGTCATCGCTTTCCTCATCCACGGTACGCGGCTGCTGCTCCTCGACCGCTCGCTGGCGAGGCGCGGCCGATGATCACGCTCACCTGGCTCTACATGCTCGCCGGTGCGATGTTCGCGGCCTTCGCGCTGTTGAGCGCGCTCGACTGGTCCAACAGGAAGCGCTTGGGCAACGCCGCTTTCTGGGGACTGATGGCGCTGAGCCTGCTCGGCGGCGACTATATCGGCGACTTCGGCAACGGGCTGCTGGTGCTCGGCCTGGCCGGACTGGCCGGCTTCGGCCTGATCGGGCGAAGCCACCCGCCGACCACCAGCGACGAGGAGCGGGAGGCCTGGTCGGCGAAGCTTGGCAATAGATTGTTCCTGCCGGCGCTGGTCATTCCGGTCACCGCTTTGTTCGGGACTCTCATCTACAATTACACCGAAGTCGGCACCTACGGCTGGTTCGAGCAGAAGCGTGAGACCTATGTGCTGCTTGGCTTTGGCGTGCTGTTTGCGCTGGCGACGATTTTCGCCTGGTTGAAGCCGCCGCCGCTGGCGCCGCTGCAGGAAGGGCGCCGCCTGATCGACGCGATCGGCTGGGCGGCGGTTCTGCCGCAGATGTTGGCGGCGCTCGGAGTGCTCTTCGCTGCCGCCGGAGTCGGCACGATTATCGGCGAACTCACCACCGCCGTGATTCCCGAGGGCAGCATCTTCCTCACCGTCGTCGTGTTCGGGGTCGGGATGGCCTTGTTCACGATGATCATGGGCAATGCCTTCGCCGCCTTTCCGGTGATGGCGGCGGCGATCGGCGTTCCGCTGCTGATCCAGGGCTATGGCGGCAATCCGGCGGTGGTCGGAGCGGTCGGAATGCTCGCCGGTTTCTGCGGGACTTTGATGACGCCGATGGCGGCCAACTTCAACATCGTGCCCGCCGCGCTGCTCGAGCTCAAGGATCAGTATGGAGTGATCAAAGCGCAAATTGCGACGGCGATCCCGCTGCTCGCCGCCAATATCCTGATCATCTACTTTCTGGCGTTCCGATGAGCCGGCTGAATGCAGATACCGCCTCGAAGATGGCCCGGATTGCTCTGGGCCATGTGACCCGCGAATATCCGAGCAAGCTGCAGCACGCCGCGACTGGCGACGACGATGTCCTGCCGCCGCGAACGCTTTATCCAATCTTCTTCGGAAGCTTTGACTGGCATAGCTGCGTCCACGGCTGGTGGAGCCTCCTCACCCTGCGGCGGTTGTTCCCGCAGATGGCGGAGTCGCTGGAGATCGGCCAGCTCGCCGACTCAAGCTTTACCGCCGAGAAGGTCGCGGTCGAACGCGCCTATTTCGAGCGGCCGCTGAGCCGTACCTTCGAGCGGCCCTATGGCTGGGGCTGGCTGCTCTACCTTCACCTCGAAGCGTCGAGGCATGAGGATCGCGAATGGGCCGCCAACCTCGAACCGCTCGCCCGAACAATCGCGGGTCATTGTCACCGCTATCTGCCGCTGCTCACCTACCCGATTCGCTCGGGCGCGCATTTCAACACGGCGTTCGCACTGGTGCTCGCGCTGGAATGGGCCGAGCAGTTCGACGCCGCGCTGGCCGAGCTCATCCGGGCGAGAGCAAGCCATTGGTATGGCGGCGACGGCGACTGCCAGGCGTGGGAGCCGGGCGGCGACGATTTCCTGTCGCCGGCGCTGACCGAAGCGCTGCTGATGAGCCGGGTTCTGCGGCCGGACGAGTTCAGCAACTGGTTCATCGCCTTCCTGCCGCGCCTCGCCGAAAAGCAGCCGCCGACCCTGTTCGCCCCGGCCACCGTCAGCGACCGAAGCGACGGCAAGATCGCCCATCTCGACGGGCTCAACCTCAGCCGCGCCTGGTGCTGGCG
>CAMPJH010000100.1 GCA_946886845.1 uncultured Sphingomonas sp.
AGGTGCTGCTCGTCCAGGTCGTCAAGGAGGAGCGCGGCAACAAGGGCGCGGCGCTCACCACCTATCTGAGCCTCGCCGGCCGCTATTGCGTGCTGATGCCCAACACCAGCCACGGTGGCGGCATCTCCCGCAAGATTTCGAACGGCTCGGACCGCAAGCGTCTCAAGACCATCATGGCGGATCTGAACCTGCCGACGACGATGGGCCTGATCGTCCGCACCGCGGGCCTGTCGCGCACCAAGGTCGAGATCAAGCGCGACTTCGACTATCTCGCCCGCCTCTGGGACGAGATCCGCGAGAAGACGCTGAAGAGCACGGCGCCGGCGCTGATCTACCGCGACAGCGACCTCATCAAGCGCGCCATCCGCGATCTTTACAACCGCGACATCGACGAGGTGATCGTCGAGGGCGAGGAGGGCTTCAAGGCGGCCCGCGGCTTCATGAAACTGCTGATGCCGAGCCACGTCCGGCGGGTGAAGCAGCACGTCGAATCGACGCCCTTGTTCCAGGCGCACGGGGTCGAGGACCAGCTGTCGGCGATGTACCAGCCGGTCGTCCAGCTGAAGTCGGGCGGCTATCTGGTCATCAACCCGACCGAGGCGCTGGTGTCGATCGACATCAACTCGGGGCGGTCGACCCGCGAGCACAATATCGAACAGACCGCCTTCGCGACCAACCTCGAGGCGGCGGCCGAGATTGCTCGCCAGCTTAGGCTGCGCGACATGGCCGGGCTGATCGTCATCGACTTCATCGACATGGAGCAGTCGAGCCACGTCCGGAAGGTCGAGAAAGCGATGAAGGACGCGCTGAAGAATGATCGCGCGCGGATCCAGGTCGGGCGGATCTCGAGCTTCGGGCTGATGGAGATGAGCCGCCAGCGGCTGCGCACCGGGGTGCTGGAAGCGTCGACCAAGGCCTGCCCGCATTGCGAAGGCACCGGGCTGATGCGCACCGCCTCTTCGGCCGGCCTGTCGGCGCTGCGGATGATCGAGGACGAAGCGGCCCGCGGCCGCGGCGAGAAGGTGCTGCTTCGCGCCGGCCGCGACGCCGCCGTCTATGTCCTCAACAAAAAGCGCTCCGAGCTTGCCGATATCGAACTTCGCTACGGAGTGTCGGTTGAGATCGCCATCGACGAGAGCTTCGAGGGTGCGAAGATGGCGGTCGAAAGCTCCGGTCCGCGTCCGGTGCCGATGCCGCAGGCGCCTGTGATCGTCGACACGCCCGAGGAGGAAGAGGAGGAGCTGGAGGCGGCGCTGATCGGTGCCGAGGAGCTGGCCGAAGAGGAAGCCGAGGAAGCCGAGCAAGCCGAGGGGCGGTCGGACGAGGATCGCCAGGGCCGCCGCCGCCGTCGCCGGCGGCGCGGCGGCCGTGGCCGCAAGCGCGGCGGCGGATTGACCGAGGAAGGCGCCGCGATCGCCGACGAAGTGCCTGCTCCGATCGAGGTGGCTCCGGCTGAAGCGGAAGCCGAGGAACAGCCAGCCGACGCCGAAGCCAAGCCGAAACGGGCGCGCCGGGGCCGCAAGCCCAAGGCCGTAGAGCCCGTCGAGGCTGTCGAAGTGGAGCCGGACAGCTCGCCAATGGCCGAGCGGCCGCTGGCCGAAGAGCCGCCGATCGCCGAGACCGAAGCACCGGCAGAGGCTAAGCCGAAGGCGCGGCGGAGCCGCAAGGCCAAGCCGGCCGAAGCCGAGGCAGCGCCGGTCAAGAGCGAGCCGACTGCGGAGGAAGAGCCAAAGCCAAAGCGCGCCAGCCGAAAGAAAGCTGCCGAGCCCGCAGCCAAAAAGGCCGCGAAGGCGGCTCCGGTTCCGACCGCGTAAAACGACCTTAATGTAGGCGAGGTGGTCGGCGAAGCTCGTCGCGGCTGGTGGCAGCGGACGTTCGGATAGGCGAGAGATTTCATCCGCTGTTCAGGCCGCGGGTGTGATGGGCGTCCGATGACTTCGGCGCTCTCGCGACTGACGCGGCTGTTGATGGTCGGGCTTCTGCTGGCGCTGTCGGTCACCAGGCCGGCGCTCGCGGCCGACGACGACCAGCCTTCGGTGCTTCGCGATGCCGAGACCGAGCGGCTGTTCCGCGACATCTCGGCGCCGCTCATCCGCGGCGCCGATCTCGACCCCAAGAACGTCGAGGTCGTGCTGCTCAACAGCACGACGATCAACGCGTTCGTCGACCGTGGCCAGCGGGTCTACATTTACTCCGGGCTGCTGCTTCAGGCCGACAGGGTCAACGAGCTGCAGGGCGTCATCGCCCACGAGCTCGGCCACGTCGCCGGCGGCGGCCACGGGATCCGGCTTCAGCAAGGCACCCAGGAAGCGACCGGGATCACCATCGCGACGATGATTCTCGGCGCTTTGGCGATGGCCGCGGGCGCCGGCGATGCGGGCGTCGGAATCATGATGGCCGGGCAGCGGGCGGCGCTCGGCCGGCTGCTCGCTTTCTCGCGCACCCAGGAGAGCAGTGCCGACCAGGCCGGGGCCAAATATCTGTCGGCTGCGGGCGTCACCGGCCGGGGCATGCTGAAGTTCTTCGGCAAGCTCCAGAACCAGGAATATCGTCTGGCGATCTATGCGACCGAGAGCTACGACCGCACCCACCCCTTGTCGACCGAGCGCATGGCCGCGCTCCAGGAGGTGCTGACCAAGGACCCGGCATGGTCGAGGCCGGTCGACCCGGTGCTCGAGGAGCGCTTCCAGCGGGTCAAGGCGAAGCTCTATGGCTACGTCAATCCCAGGCAGGCGGTGATCCGCTACCCGGAGAGCGACCAAAGCGTCCCGGGCCATTATGCACGGGCCTATGCCTATCATCTCGGCGCCTATCCCGAAAAAGCCCTGGACGAGGCCAACAAGCTTCTCGGCCTCGATCCGAACGACCCCTTCTTCCTTGAGTTGAAGGGTCAGATCCTGCTTGAATCCGGTCGCCCGGCCGAAGCCATCGCGCCGCTTCGCCAAGCGACCGAGCTTTCCGGCAATTCGCCGCTGATCGCCTCGATGCTCGGTCACGCGCTGATTTCGACCGAGAAAAGAGAGAATTTCGTCGAGGCGAAGCAGGTCCTGAAAAGCGCCGTCGGCCGCGACAATGAAAATCCGTTCGCCTGGTACCAGCTGGGGATCATCTACGACCGCGAAGGCGACACGCCGCGCGCCGCTTTGGCGACTGCCGAGCGCAACAACCTCGAAGGCAAGCCCAAGCTGGCCCTGGCGAGCGCCGAGTTCGCGATGAAGGGCATACCGGCCGGAAGTCCGGACTATCTTCGCGCCCAGGATATTGCGATGGTGTCGCGTGCCGAGCTGAAGAAGACCGACAAGAATTATCGGGACAGGGACGAGAAGCGAGCAAGGTGAGCGAGGCACGAGAAGCGCCGCGACGGAGCGTTGTTCCGGCGGCAATCGCAGGCGGGTTCGTGGGCGCGGTCGTGATGGCCGCGCTTCTGCTATTCGCAGCGCCGCAGCTGGCCGGAAGCCGGCTGGTCCGGGCCGGGATGATGGCCGACCCGCAGATCCTGGTCGATGCCAGCGAAGCGTTGCGCGACAAGCAATATGCGCCGTTGCTGGCGCAACACCGGGCGGCGATCGAAACGCCGTTCGGAACTTCGTGGAAGGGGGCCAGCAAGCCCGACGTCGTGCTGGTCGAATTCTACGATTACGCCTGCCCCTATTGCAAAGCCAGCAACCCGGCGATCGACCAGCTGATCAGCGAGGACCCCGGCCTTCGAGTCGTCTATCGCGAGCTTCCGATCCTCGGCCCACAAAGCGTGGCCGCGGCGCGCCTGTCGCTGGCGGCCTCGAAGGCCGGCCGTTTCACGCAATTCCACGACGCCCTGTGGGAAGCCGGCAAGCCGAGCCAGCAGACGCTGGCCACGGCCAGCCAAGCGGCGGGGATTCCGGTCGCGCCGGTCGACAGCCAGGATATCGAGGCGGAGCTGAAGAAGAATTTCCAGCTGGCGGGAGCGCTCGGGGCGACCGGAACGCCGCTGTTCATCGTCGGCGACCGGGTGTTCAACACGGCGATCGGCTATGACGGGATGAAGAAGGCCATCGCCGACGCTCGGGCGAAAAACTAGCTCGGCTCGCCCCCGTCGCCCTTGAACCCCTGGGCGATCACGTACCATTCCGACGATCCCTTTCGGCTGGCCGGCGGCTTGGCGTGCTTGACGGTCGTGAAATGGCGCTTGAGCTCGGCCAGCAACTGGGTATCGGTTCCGCCGGCCAGGACCTTGGCGATGAAGGCCCCGCCGGGACGAAGCACCTCCTTGGCGAACTCCAGGCCCGCTTCGACCAGCGCCATGGTCCGCAAATGATCGGTCTGCGGATGGCCGACGGTGTTCGCCGCCATGTCGGAAAGGACGAGGTCGGCCGGTCCCGAAAGCGCCTGCTTCAGCCGCTCGGGAGCAGCTTCATCCATAAAATCCAACTGCAGGATCTCGACGCCCTCGATCGGGTCGGTGGCGAGCAAGTCGATGCCGACGATCCTCGCCTCCGGAACCCGCCTGCGGACGACCTGGCTCCAGCCGCCGGGGGCGATGCCGAGATCGACGACCGCCTTGGCGCCCTTCAGCAGCCGGAACTTCTCGTCGAGCTCGAGTAGCTTGTAGGCGGCGCGGCTACGGTAATTCTCGGCCTTGGCGCGGCGGACGTAGGGGTCGTTGAGCTGGCGCTCGAGCCAGCGGGTCGAGGAGGCCGTCCGTCCGCGAGCGGTGCGCAACCGCTGCCGCGGCCCGCGCGCGCCCTTCACAATTGATATCCGTCGCGTGCCATCAGCGAACGCAGGATTCCTTCGCGAATCCCGCGGTCTGCAACTCCAAGGGTTTTCGACGGCCAGATTTCCAGGATCGCCTCAAGGATCGCGCAGCCGGCGACGACCAGGTCGGCGCGCTCGGGCCCGATACACGGCAAGCCCGACCGCTCCCGATAATCCATCTCGGCAATCATCGTGCTGATCGACCGCATCGACTCGCTCGCCACTTGCAGCCCGTCGACCGCCTTGCGATCGTAGCTCGGCAAGGCGAGGTGGACGCTGGCCAGGGTCGTCACCGTGCCGCTGGTGCCGAGCAGCCGGATCCCCTTGCGGCCCTTCGGAAGCATCGCTTCGAACTGGTCGAACGAGCGGCGAACCCGTTCGCGCATGCGCTCATAGGCGCGCACCCGGTCCTTGCCTTCGATCGCCTCGCGGCCTTCGCTTTCGGTCAGCGAGACCACGCCCCAAGGCGCGCTCCACCAGCTGCGGATCTGCGGAACGCCATCGACCTGGTCGATCAGCACCAGCTCGGTCGAGCCGCCGCCGATGTCGAAGATCAGCGCCGGCCCGTCGCCGGGCTCGAGCAGCTTGTGGCAGCCGAGCATCGCGAGGCGCGCTTCCTCGGCCGGCTCGATGATCTCGAGCGCGATTCCGGTCTCGTTGCGGACCCGCTCAATGAACTTGCGGCCGTTGGCGGCGCGGCGGCAGGCCTCGGTCGCAACCGAGCGCGATAGCGAGACGTTGCGGCGCCTGAGCTTGTCGGCGCAGACCGAAAGTGCGGCGACCGCCCGATCCATCGATTCATCGGACAGCTTGCCGGTCTGCGACATGTTCTCGCCAAGCCGGACGATGCGCGAAAAGGCGTCGATGACGGTGAAGCCGTCGGCGGTCGGACGGGCGATGAGAAGCCGGCAGTTGTTGGTGCCCAGATCGAGCGCGCCGTAGGTGTGGCGATGGTTGTGAGGTTGCGGATGCCGCCGCTGCGAGGGGCTTGCGGAGGCCGGCTCATTCCGCAGCTGCGGTGCCGGCGCGGTGGCGACGTTCTGCGCCATGACCAAACGCCCGATCTTATCCTTTCACCGCCGGACATACCGGCGGCTGACTTGGCCCGAATGTAAGCGCGAATGGCCTAAAAGGGCAAGATAGCTGGGTTTTCGGCCCAGCCGCGTTGACACTGGCGAGGGTCATTTCTATCTCGCGCGCTCGCCGCATTCAGGCGCTGCCCCGTCGTCTAATGGTAAGACTACGGACTCTGAATCCGTCAATCGAGGTTCGAATCCTC
>CAMPJH010000101.1 GCA_946886845.1 uncultured Sphingomonas sp.
ATCTTGATCAAATCGGGGATCGGGATCCCGGCGACGGTCGAATATTCGACGACTGGCACCATCGAGTCGCCGTGGCCGCCGAGGACGAAGGCGGTGACGTCTTCGACGCTGACCTGGAACTCCTCGGCGAGGAAATGGCGGAAGCGGGCGCTGTCGAGCACGCCGGCCATTCCGACGACCTTGCTGTGCGGCTGCTGCGAATATTCGCGGAGCGCCCAGACCATCGCGTCGAGCGGGTTGGTGATGCAGATGACGAAGCTGTCGGGGGCGTGCGCCTTGATGCCTTCGCCGACCGCTTTCATCACCTTCAGGTTGATTCCGAGCAGGTCGTCGCGGCTCATGCCGGGCTTGCGCGGCACGCCTGCGGTGACGATGCAGACGTCGGCGCCGGCGATGTCGGCATAGTCGGACGTGCCCTTGAGCGTCGCGTCGAAGCCGTCAACCGGGCCGGCCTGGGCGATGTCGAGTGCCTTGCCTTGGGGAATCCCTTCGGCGATGTCGAACAGGACAATGTCGCCCATTTCGCGCATCGCAGCGAGGTGGGCGAGGGTGCCGCCGATCATTCCGGCGCCGATCAGCGCGATTTTCCTTCGGGCCATGAAGAAGCCGTTTCCTCTGCGAGTTTAAGGGCGCGCCGGGACCGGCGCTGACCGTGCGCGCCCTCTAAACCCGCAATTCGGCGTGGGCAACCGGTCGGGGCGGCCTAGCCGCTTTCGCCCTCCATCAGGCTCAGGATGTTGTCGTCGGGGTCCTTGAACCAGGCGGTCTTGAAGCCGCCTTCGCCGACATAGAAGTCGCCGCGCGGCTCGAGCCCGGGCAAATCATATTTCTCGAAGAAAATGCCCTTGTCCTTGAGCTCTTTGACTTCGCTTTCGATGTCTTCGACCTCGAAGGTCAGTGCCGTCGCCTTGTTGGTCCCGCGAATTCGGACTTGTAGACGCTGATCGGCGTCGAGCCGCTTTTCACGGTCAGCACCTCGCCGCCCATCTCCTCCTTGGCTGTCAGGCCCAGCGTCTCTTCGTAGAATTTCCTGGCGCGATCGAGATCCTTGACGGCGAGCATCGGGATCGCGTTGGCCTTGCCGATCATTGATTTACCTCCTGCAGCGGGTTGGGAGTGACCAAAACTCCTGTCTCGAGTGCGCCGTTCCTGCTTTGCGGGGCGTTGTGGGTTGAACCGGACGGTCAATCGCCGTTCATCAGCGGAAGGTTAGGCGGCAATCATGAAAAGGCTTATTCTTCTCGCCGGCGCGGCCATGCTGGTCTCGGCTGGCCCGGCCCTCGCCAAGCCCGGGAAGGGCCAAAGCAAGGCGCACAAGCACGGACTGGTCCAGGGTGGCATCAATCAGGGCTATGGCGTCGGCGGTTGTCCGCGTGGCCTGGCCAAGAAAGCGGTTCCCTGCGTCCCGCCGGGCCAGGCGAAGAAGCTGTTCGGAGTCGGCCAGCGGGTGCCGCTCAATTACAACGGGCTGCTCGGCTACAACTCGCTGCCGTATGACTTGCGGAGCCATTACGGTCGGCAGCTCGATCCGCGCTCGCGCTATATCTACGACAATAATTATCTCTATCGCGTCGATCCGACGACGATGGCCGTCCAGCAGGTCCTGAACGCAATTCTGCGCTAGCGCCTAGCGGACCGGCTCGGCGGTATTGTCCGCGGGCTGGTCGATCGCATTTTCGTCGATGCCCTCGAGCGCATCGGGCGCCGAGTTGAGCATCTCCGCCGCATTGTCGAGCTGGGCGTTTTCCTCGGCCGAGGGCACAGAAGCGTCGCCGCAGGCGCAGAGCAACAACGCCAAAACAAAAGGGCCGCACGCCAGAGCAGGCATGCGGCCCTTGGTCATTATGCGATGCGCCTTAGTCGGCGACGTTTTCGACGGCCTCGCCGGCATTCTCGACGGCTTCGCCCGCGTTCTCGATTGCGTTGGAAGCGGTATCGAGCGCGTTTCCGGCGGCGTTCTCGGTGTCGTTGAGCGACATATTGAGATCGGCGTCGGCGGCGTTCTCGGTGTACACGTCGTTGGCGGCCATGTTGTTGGCGTCGTCACTCTGCGCGCAGGCGGCAAGGCCGAGCGCGAGGACCGCAACGGTCACTGCAATTGTCTTCATGATCGTTCCATCTCTCAATCTCGCCCCGCTGCCGGGGACTTTGGGCTCGGCCTGGCACGCGAGTCGTGCAGGCCAGCGCGCGGCATTACAGACGACGTGACGGTCACGCAATTATTTCGAGCGGACGCCTCACTCCGTTTGACCATATAAAGATTTCTTTATATGCCCTTCAATCCATGCACCCGCTTCCCCTTGCCGATCTGTTCCAGGCCGTGTCCGACCCGACGCGGCTCCGGATCGTCGCGCTGCTGGCGCGGATGGAATTGTCGGTCGGCGAGTTGGCGCAATTGCTCGACCAGAGCCAGCCGCGGGTCTCGCGTCATGTGCGGATCCTCGCCGAAGCCGGCATCGTCGACCGCCGCAAGGAGGGCAGCTGGGTGTTCCTGGCGATCGCCGACGGCGAACGCACCGGCCGCTTGCTGCAGCTGATCGACGCCTGGACCGACGCCGGCAGCCGAAAAGTGTTTGACGAGGATTCGGCGCGGCTCGACGCGGTCCGCGCCGATCGTAGCGAAGCGGCCGCGCGCTATTTCGCGGCGCAGGCGGAGGTTTGGGATTCGATCCGATCGCTCCATGTCGCCGAAGCGGAGGTCGAACGGGCGATCGACCGGGCGCTTGGGAAACGCGGCTTCGCTACGCTGGTCGACATCGGCACCGGCACCGGACGGATGATCGAACTATTCGGACCGCGCGCCAGCCAGGCGATCGGCATCGACCGCTCGTCGGAGATGCTTCGGCTGGCCCGGGTCAAGCTGGAGTCGGCGGGGGTGCGATCGAGCCTTCGCCAGGGCGACATGTATGCGCTGCCGCTGGCCGATGACAGCGCCGACTGCGTCATCATCCACCAGGTGCTTCACTATGCGCATGCGCCGGCCGATGCGATCGCCGAGGCCGCGCGCGTGCTTGGCCCTGGCGGCACCTTGCTGGTGGTGGATTTCGCAGCCCACGACCGCGAGGAGCTTCGCGCCCGCGACGCCCATCTTCGGCTCGGCTTCGCCGACGAAATGATGGCCGGATGGTTCGCCGCCGCCGGGCTCGAAATCGACCAAGTCGAGCATAAGAAAGGCGGCGAACTGACCGTCACCCTGTGGCGCGGCTGCAAGGCGCAGTCCCGCAAGCGGAAAGCGGCATGAACCGGCACCCGGTCGAGCAGCTGTCGAACCACGCGCCGCTTTTCGCCCAGGCGCGCGGTGACATCCAGGTGAGCTTCGAATTCTTCCCGCCCAAGACCGAGGCGATGGCCGACACCTTGTGGCAGTCGATCCAGACGCTGGCGCCGCTCAAGCCGCGGTTCGTATCGGTCACCTACGGCGCCGGCGGATCGACCCGCGAGCGCACCCACGCGACGGTCGAGCGGATTCTCAACGAGACCGACCTCACGCCGGCCGCGCACTTGACCTGCGTTGGAGCGAGCAAGGACGAGGTCGACGAGGTGGCGCGCGAATATTGGCAGCTGGGCGTTCGCCACCTGGTGGCCTTGCGCGGCGACCCGCCCGAGCCGGGCAAGGCCTATGCGCCGCACCCCGGCGGCTATGCCAATGCCGCCGAGCTGGTCGAGGGGCTGAAACGGATCGCTCCGTTCGACATTTCTGTCGCCGCTTATCCCGAGGTGCATCCCGACAGCGGCTGTCGTGAAGCCGACCTGGACAATCTGAAGCGCAAGATCGACGCCGGCGCCGACCGCGCGATCACCCAATTCTTCTTCTCGGCGGATTCCTTCTTCCGCTTCCGCCACGAGGCCGGGGCCGCCGGCATCAACATCGAGATCGTCCCGGGAATTCTGCCGGTGACGAACGTCGCCACGGCGCGGCGCTTCGCCGGTCAATGCGGAGCATCGATCCCGCAATGGCTCGACGAGCTGTTCGAGGGGCTCGACGACTTGCCCGCGGCGCGGCAGCTGATCGCCGCCACCGTCGCCGCCGAGCTGTGCGGCCAGCTCTACGCGGGCGGGGTTCGCTGCTTCCACTTCTACACGTTGAATCGTGCCGAGCTCAGCTACGCGATTTGCCACCTGCTTGGAGTGCGGGCGAAGTGAGTGCGGCAACCGCCTTCCGGGCCGAAGCGGCCAGGCGAATCCTGCTCAAGGACGGCGCCTACGGCACCCTGGTGCAGGCCGAGCGGCTGCCGGGCGAAGCTTATTGCGGCGGGCTCGACCTCATGAAGGATCAGCGCGGCAACAACGACCTGCTCAATCTGACGCAACCGGCGGTCGTCCGTAAGATCTGCGAGAGCTTCGCCGATGCCGGCGCCGACCTGCTCGCCACCAACACCTTCAACGCCAACCGGATCAGCCAGGCCGATTACGGCGCCGAGCACCTTGCCGGCGACATCAACCGAGCCGCCGCGAAAATTACCCGCGGAGTGGCCGATACCTATGCAGCGAAGGACGGCAAGCTGCGCTGGGTGGCCGGCGCGATCGGGCCGACCAACAAGACACTGTCGCTGTCGCCCGACGTCAACGACCCGGCCTTTCGCGAAGTCGATTTCGACACGGTCAAGGCGGTCTATCGCGAGCAGGTCGACGCGCTGGTCGAGGGCGGCGTCGACTTCATCCTCGTCGAAACCGTGTTCGACACGTTGAACGCCAAAGCGGCGATCATGGCGACGCTCGAAGCCGAGCAGGCCTTGGGTCGCGAGCTTCCGCTGATGGTGTCGATGACCCTGACCGATCTGTCCGGCCGCAACCTTTCCGGCCATACCGTCGAGGCGTTCTGGGCCAGCACCCGGCACGCCCGGCCGCTGACCATCGGCCTCAACTGCTCGTTCGGAGCGGCGCAGCTTCGGCCGCATTTGGCGGCGCTCTCGGCCCAGGCCGATACTTTGGTCATGGCCTATCCCAACGCCGGGCTTCCCAACGAGCTCGGCGAATATGACGAAGCCGCCGCCGAGACCGCCGCCCAGGTCGGCGAATGGATCGCCGACGGGCTGGTCAATGTCGTCGGCGGCTGTTGCGGGACGACTCCGGCGCATCTCGAAGCAATTGCTCAAGCGGCGTCCGGCAAGCCGCCGCGCAAGGTTCCGGAGCCACGCGGGCAGACGCTTCTCGCCGGGCTCGAGCCGATGATCATCGCCGCCTGATGGAAGTTTCGAACGTCGAGCAAGCGGCCGCCGGCGCGCGCTTCGTCAATATCGGCGAACGCACCAACGTCACGGGCTCGGCCAAGTTCAAGACGCTGATCCTAGCCGGCGATTATGACGCCGCGGTCGAGGTCGCTCGAAGCCAGGTCGAGAACGGCGCCCAGATCGTCGACGTCAACATGGACGAGGCCTTGCTCGACTCCGAGCAAGCGATGACCATTTTCCTCAAGCGGATCGCCGCCGAGCCCGACATCGCGCGGGTGCCGGTGATGATCGACAGCTCGAAATGGAGCGTGATCGAGGCCGGGCTGAAATGCGTGTCGGGCAAGCCGATCGTCAATTCGATCAGCATGAAGGAGGGTGAGGAGGCGTTCCTCGAGCTGGCCGCCAAGTGTCGCGCCTATGGGGCGGCGGTGGTCGTGATGGCGTTCGACGAGACCGGGCAGGCCGACACGGCGACCCGCAAGGTCGAGATCTGCGAGCGCGCCTACAAGCTGCTGGTCGCCGACGGCACGGCTCCCGAAGACATCATCTTCGATCCCAACATCTTCGCCGTCGCGACGGGGATCGACGAGCACCGCCGCTATGCGCTCGACTTCATCGAGGCCGCTCGGGAGATCCGCCGCCGCTGCCCAGGCGTGCACATCTCGGGCGGCCTGTCGAACCTCAGCTTCTCGTTCCGCGGCAACGAGCCGGTCCGCCGGGCGATGCACAGCGTCTTCCTCTACCACGCTATTCCCGCCGGCCTCGACATGGGCATCGTCAATGCCGGCCAGCTCGACGTCTACGACACGATCGACCCCGAGC
>CAMPJH010000102.1 GCA_946886845.1 uncultured Sphingomonas sp.
AACAAGAGTTGCGAAAGGCCCGGCGGTTGCATAAGGCGGCGCCGAATTTCCGGCTTCGCCGCGGCGTCCAGCTGAACGCAAGCCTCAAGCACCCAGGAGACTTCAATAATGGCGACTGAAGCGCCGACTCAAACGCTGCCGCTCCTCTATTCCGCGCTCGAGCCGCTGAGCTCGAACGTCCACGGCAAGATGAAACTCCGCGTCGTCGAGAAGGCGCCGGTGATCGGCGAGACCCATGCGATCCCCGTGACGGTCGACGAATTCCCGCTGCTAGCCCGCCACTATCCGATCATTTTCGCGATCGGCGAGAAGCCGGTGCCGCTGGCGCTGATGGGGCTCTCCGAGGGCGTCAACGCGTTCATGGACGAGACCGGACGGGCGGTCGACCGTGACATGTACGTCCCGGCCTATATCCGCCGTTACCCGTTCCTGCTGGCCCGGCTCCGCCCGGACAGCGACGAGCTGTCCCTGTGCTTCGATCCGTCGATCGGCGCGATCGGCGATTTCAAGGATGGCGAAGCGCTGTTCGAAAAGGATGGCCAGCCGAGCGCCACGACCAAGGCGATCCTCGAATTTTGCGAGCAGTTCGAGACCGCCGGGCTGCGTACCGCCGCATTTGTCGATGACCTGCAGAAGAGCGGCCTGTTGATCGATGGCGAAGTCGCGATCCAGCCCGAAGGCGCGACCCAGCCGTTCGTCTACCGTGGCTTCAGGATGGTCGACGAGGAAAAGCTTCGCGAGCTTCGCGGCGACGAGCTTCGCAAGTTCAACCAGAGCGGGCTGCTGCCGCTGATTTACGCGCATCTGTTCTCGCTGTCGCTGATCCGCGACCTGTTCGCCAGGCAGGTCCAGCAGGGCAAAGGGCCGATCCCGGTGCCAAAGCGCGAGACCGCCGAAGCGTGAGCCTTTTGCGGCAAGGCGACTTGATCGGTCGGGATCGCGCCCCATCTCGGCGCTGGCAGCGGTCCCCAGTTTCCCCTTCTCGGGATCGCTGAGCCGACGCACCAGCGGGTGCGTTCCTCCCTGAACTGCGCCGCCCCGGGCAAACCGGGGCGGCGTTTTTCATTCGGCCGCCGGGGCGAGGCGGCGATCGAGCAAGGCCGCTCCCAACCTCTCCGCCAGGGCCTCGAACAGCGCCGCGACCCGGCCGAAGCCGGCACCCGGTTGGGAATCGGAATCGAGATAGGCGCGCCGGTCGATTTCGACCTGAAGCGCGTGGATTCCGCTCTGCGGCGAACCATGCCGATCGAGGATGTGGCCGCCGGCGAACGGATCGTTGGCGCTGGCATCAAAGCCGTGACCGGCAGCGACCGCCATGGCTTCCGCCATGACCCACGGCGCCGCGCTGCGCCCGAAACGGTCGCCGAACACGACGGCCGGAGCGCTTTTGGTCGCCGGCATCGAATGGCAATCGAGCAATATCGCGCAACCGAAGCGGTCGGAAAGCAACCTCAGCTGCTCCTCGATGGCCGAATGATAAGGGCGGTAGGCGGCCTGCAGCCGTTGCTCGAGCTCGGCCCGGTCGATCGGCTGCCGCCACAAATGGCCGTCCGCCGCGGTCCGCGACGGCACGATCCCGAGGCCGCCGCGGGCCCGAGGCGTGGTCCGCGCGCCGCGCGTGCCGGTGACCATGGCCGGATCGATCTCGTCCTCGGCGCGGTTGCAGTCGACCGCCGCCCGCGGCGCCCTGGCGATGACCGCCCCGGTTCCGCGCCCGAGCGCCCGCCACACGAGCCGGTCGACCAGCGGGTCCTCGAGCGCCTCGAGCGACCGGCGGCCGCGCCGCGCGCCGTCGACCAGCCAGCCGGGATAGTCGCGCCCGGAGTGCGGCACCGACAGCAGCACGGGCAGCCCGCCGCGGGGCGGGTGAACAATCGGCGGAAGGAGAGAATCCACGGGCAAAACGTGTCCCAGATTAGGACTTCGGCTGAAGGGCTGCAACGCATGACCGCCTGAATCGCTTCTGGCAAATATTGATTGATCGGCGCATGATAAGGCCAATGGCGCGAATCCTCCTTGCCGAAGACGACACGTCGATGCGCGAATTCCTGCAGCGCGCGCTGCAGCGCGTCGGCTATGAGGTCGACGCGGTCGGCTGCGGGACCGAGGCGATGCCGCTGCTCGAGGCCGGCCGCTACGATCTGCTGCTGACCGACATCGTCATGCCGGAGATGGATGGGATCGAGCTGGCCCAGAAGGCCTCGGCGATCGACCCCGAAATCCGGGTGATGTTCATCACCGGTTTTGCCGCCGTCGCGCTGCAGAGTGGCCGGACTGCTCCGGAAGCGAAAATGCTGTCGAAGCCGTTCCATTTGAAGGATCTCGTCGCCGAGGTGGACCGGATCTTCCAGACCGAGGACCAGCACGGCCGCCTTTAGTTTTCCGCGCCTGCTTGCGCCCCTGACAAGCCGCCCCTAAATGCCCCCCGAGTGGGCGTGTAGCTCAGTGGTAGAGCACTGTGTTGACATCGCAGGGGTCGCAAGTTCAATCCTTGCCACGCCCACCATTTTTCCTTTCCCCAGCAGAAGTTTAGAGCGCGCAGAGCGGCGGCCACGCGACCGGCGCGAGCGTCAGGATGTGCAACCGAACCTCTTGGGCCTTCGTTGGCATTGCGAACAACTCAAGTGAGGAGGAGGAGATGAGCGCCAGCGGCCTGGAGGTCTTCGATAAAACGCTCGAAACGACCCACATCTGGCTGAATGAGATCTGCAATGACCTGGGGCCTGACAAGCAGGTCGCCTGGAAGGTCCTTTCGACCGTTCTTCACAAGCTTCGCGACCGGCTCCCGATCGGGCTCTCCGCGCACCTCGGCGCGCAGCTGCCGTTGCTCGTCCGCGGCGTTTATTACGATCAGTTCGAGCCGTCGAAGGTGCCGACTGAATGCAACAGCCGGGAGGAGTTCGTCGCCGAGGTCGCCGAATGGCTGAACGATACGCGCCCGGTCGATCCAGACCTGGCGGTGCGCAGCGTGTTCGGGGTTCTGTCGCGGCACATTTCCGAAGGGCAGGTCAACAAGGTCCGCGAGGCCTTGCCGCGAAGTCTCCGGCAGAGCTGGCTGGACGCCGAGGTCCGCGCCGATGAGCCGCTGATCCTGAACGAGCCGGTCTAAACGGTCAGAGCTAGAGGCAGGCCTCGAGGTACGGCTGGTCGAAGCCGAACTGCTTCGCCTTGTCCAAGGTGTAGGGGCGAAGGCCCATCGAGCGGAACTCGCCGACGATCCGGCCGTCCGAGCTCTCGTCGAGATATTCGAACTTGAACAGCTCCTGGGTGACGATCACGTCGCCTTCCATGCCGATCACCTCGGTGATGTTGGTCGTCCGGCGCGAACCGTCGCGGAGGCGCTTCACCTGGACGATGAGGTCCACGGAGTCGGCGATCTGGCGGGAGATGGCCTCCTTCGGGATCTTGATGTCCGACATCATCACCATATTCTCCATACGCGCCAGGCATTCGCGCGGGCTGTTGGAGTGAAGCGTCGCCATCGAGCCGTCGTGGCCGGTGTTCATCGCGGCGAGCAGGTCGAAGCACTCACTGCCGCGAATCTCGCCGAGGATGATGCGGTCGGGGCGCATACGCAAAGCGTTGATGACAAGGTCGCGGATGGTGATCGCCCCCTGACCCTCGAGGTTGGCGGGCCGCGTTTCCAGCGGCAGCCAGTGCGGCTGCTGGAGCCGAAGCTCGGCCGCGTCCTCGATGGTGATGACGCGCTCGCCCGGGTCGATCATCTTCGACAAAGCGTTAAGCATCGTCGTCTTGCCCGAGCCGGTGCCGCCGGAGATGACGACATTCATCCGGCTGGCGCCGGCGATCTTGAGCAAAGTCGCCATTTTTTCCGACATCGACCCGAAGCCGCGCATCATGTCGATGGTGATCGGCTTTTCGGAGAATTTGCGGATCGAGATGGCGGTGCCGCGAAGCGACAGCGGCGGGATGATGACGTTGACGCGGCTGCCGTCCTGAAGCCGGGCATCGGCGAGCGGGGTCGTCTGGTCGACGCGGCGGCCGACCTTGTTGACGATCCGCTGGGCGATCTGGAACAGATGCTCCTCGTCGCGGAACTGGATTTGGGCGAGCTCGAGCTTGCCCTTGCGCTCGACGAAGCACTGGTCGGGACCGTTGACCATGATGTCGTTGATACTGGGGTCGGCGAGAAGCTCTTCGAGCGGCCCGAGGCCAAGCAGCTCGTCGACCAGAACCTTTTCGAGGGCGAATTGCTCGCGCCTGTTGAGGTTGATCTTGAGCTCGGTGAGCACCTCGGAGATGATCGGCCGGAACTCCTCGGCGAGCTCGTCCTTGGACAAAGTCGCCGCCGCTTCGGGATCGACGCGCTCGAGCAGGCGAGGAAGCACCTGCTCCTTGATCCGGTGGACGGAGGCTTCGAACCCTTCCTGCTTGCTGCTGGCCGCCTCTCCGCTGGCATTCTGGCGGGCGGTCAGCCGATCCATCGCGCCGGCTGGCGGCGACGAAGGCGAATCCGGAGCTGCGCCCTCGGCCGGCTGCTCGAGCTCCTCGACCGGCGGGAACTGCTCGCTTTCTGCGGCGGAAGGCGCACCCGGCCCGCCTTTCATGGGCTTGGCGACGCCGAACGACGGCCGCTGACCTGCTGTCAGGCTGCCTCGCTTACCGAATGCGTTCATTCCGAACCCCGTTCATCGCCGCGGAAAAACCGAGGTGGTGAATAAGTCCGAAAGTTTTAGGAAAAGCTAAAGGCGCTCCAGCGCGTTGCCGCGATTACTCGCCGGCCTTCTCCGCGAGGATGGTCAGGCCCTTGTCTCCAACCTCTGCGAAACCGCCGTTGACCGTGATCCGCTCGGGGCTGGCGCCGGCCGTGCGGTAAACCGCCACTTCCTCGCCATCGCGAAGCACGGTCATGTAGGGGGCGTGCCCGGCCATGATGCCGGATTGGCCCTCGGTTCCCGGGACGACGACCATATAGACGTCCTCCGACATCACCAGCCGCTCGGGCGTTACCAGCTCGAAATGCAGGTCGGCCATCAGTTGTGGTCCTCGATCGCGCGGTCGAACGCCTTCGCCGCCGCTTCGAACTTGTCGCGGCAGCCAGTGTTGCAGAAACCGACCACCTGACCGCGATAGCGGGTCAGCGAGTCCGCGCTGACCGGCTCACCCGACCAGGGGCAGCGGTCATTCACGCAATCCTCGAGGCGGAGCGGGTCGCTCATCAGGCCTCGTGCGCCATCTTCTCGGCCTTGGCGACCGCCTCGTCGATGCCGCCGACCATGTAGAAAGCGGCCTCCGGAAGGTGGTCGTATTCGCCGTTGACGACCGCCTTGAACGAGCGGACCGTGTCCTCGACCTGGACGAACTTGCCGGGGATTCCGGTGAACACCTCGGCGACGTGGAACGGTTGGCTCAGGAAGCGCTGGATCTTGCGGGCGCGGCCGACGATCAGCTTATCCTCTTCCGACAGCTCGTCCATGCCGAGGATGGCGATGATGTCCTGCAGGCTCTTGTAGCGCTGCAAAGTCTCCTGGACCGCGCGGGCGGTCTCGTAATGCTCCTGGCCGACGACCGCCGGAGTAAGGACCCGGCTGATCGAGTCGAGCGGGTCGACGGCCGGATAAATGCCGAGCTCGGAGATCGCGCGGGACAGGGTCGTGGTCGCGTCTAGGTGGGCGAAGCTGGTCGCTGGCGCCGGGTCGGTCAGATCGTCGGCGGGCACGTAAATCGCCTGCACCGAGGTGATCGAGCCCTTGTTGGTCGAGGTGATGCGCTCCTGCAGCTGGCCCATGTCGGTCGCCAGCGTCGGCTGATAGCCGACCGCCGACGGGATTCGGCCGAGCAACGCCGAAACTTCCGATCCGGCCTGGGTGAAGCGGAAGATGTTGTCGACGAAGAACAGCACGTCCTGGCCCT
>CAMPJH010000103.1 GCA_946886845.1 uncultured Sphingomonas sp.
GTGCAGGAACGGCTGACCGCGCAGGTCGCCGACTGCATCTGGCAGCATCTCGAGCCCAAGGCGGTGGCAGTGGTCATCGAGGCCAGCCACTCGTGCATGACCGCGCGCGGGGTCAACACTCCGGGGGTGATGATGACCACCAGCCGGATGATGGGCACGTTCCGCTCCGACGAGCGCAGCCGCCGCGAAGTGCTGGCGCTGATGGGCTACTGACGCTCGTCAATCGATCAGCCGGCCGGCAAGCAACGCGCCGACACGCCTGGAGCCGCCTTCATAGAAGCCGACCTGGCCGGTGAACTCCTTGGGATTGTGGAACGTCCCGAAGGCGATGTCCCACAACGGCAGGTCCGAATAGTTGCGGGCATGGACTCCACGTTCGTGGTGGCACGAGTGGCTTTCCGGGCGCTGGATGATGTAGCCGAGCCAGTGCGGCGTCTTGATGTTGGCGTGCTGGAACAGGCCGTAAAAGGTTGCGACCAGGTTGATGACGATCGCCGCCTCCGCGCTCACTCCAAAGCCAAGCACGAGCGCCAGGCTGCCGACGAAGGTGAAGGCCAGCGTGTCCAGCGGATGGAAGTAGAGCGCACCCCAGATGTCAACGCGCTCGGCGCTGTGGTGCATCTGGTGGAACCACCGCCAAAGGACCGGCGTGTTGTGCATCGTTCGGTGCCAGGCGTAGATTCCCAGTTCGAGCGCGAGGAAGCCGCCGGCGATTTGTGCCCACAACGGCAACGTGTCGGCCGCGAACAGCCGGTGTTGGCCGAGCCACCCGTCCCAGAATAGCGGAGCGTAGGTCGCCAGCGCGAAATAGAGCAGCATGAAGGCGGCGCCCTTGAGACGCCAGTTGGTCACGGGCGGGAAGTCCCGGCCGCGAATGACAAGTTCGAGCAGCGCAAAGCCCGCGAACAGCCCAAGCGCAATATAATGGTACAAGCCAATCATCATCGTTCCCCGGATTATCGGTGTGGAACGCAACTAGCCGCGGGTTCGCGCTCACTCTAGCGGACACGCGGTCGGTTGGGCAGCGGCTGTAAATTCGAGCGATATCCCTGTAGGTTGGCGGACGCCGCAGTGGGGGCGGTCAACCATGGTTGACAGACTGATCGAGAAAACTGGACCCACGGTACAGTTGGAATCTTCGGCTCGGACGAAAGGCGAGCGGACCCGCGAGCGCATCCTCGACATCGCTTATGAGTCCATCGTCCAGAAGGGCTTTGCCGCAACGTCGGTCGAGGAGCTGGTCGAAGCGGCCGGAATCACCAAGAGCGGCTTCTTCTATCATTTTCGCGACAAGAGCGACATGGCGCGCCAGCTGTTCGAGCGCTTTCTCGCCGAGGACGAGGCGATCGTCGGGACGCTAGCGACGCGCGCCAGGGAGCTCAGCGACGACCCGCTTCAGAGCTTCCTGATCTTCCTCAATCTCTATGCGCA
The DNA here is from genome assembly GCA_946886845.1 of uncultured Sphingomonas sp. Next base: position 1,432 of record CAMPJH010000103.1, read on the forward strand.
GATGATGGACGACATGGACGGGCTTCATCCCGGCTGCATGGTCGCCTCGGTCGCCTATCAGGAGCGGATGTTCGATTCCGATCTGAAGCAGATGAACGTCGACTACATCTTGCGGATGCGGCAACGGTTTCGCGACTGGCTCGAAGAGATCATCGTCGGCAATCCACCGGCGACCGAAGTCGATATCGATGCGCTCGCCGACGGCCTCACCACCGTCATCGAAGGCGCGATCATCCTGTCGCGGTCGCTGCGCGATCCCAGCCTGATGGGCAAACAGACGCGGCTATTTCGCAATCACGTCAAGCTGCTGTTCGGCGCTTGAGCCGCTCGGCGGCGTCGTGCGTTTCGACGATATGCCAAAGGCAAAGCGCAAACCCACTTTGAAGGTGTTCAGAACACCGATCGGCTTCCACGACGCTTATGTCGCGGCGCCGAGCCAGAAAGCGGCGCTCGAAGCCTGGGGCGCGGATGCCAATTTGTTCGCGCGCGGAGAGGCCGAGGAAGTCACCGAACCGAAGCTGGCGAAGGCGCCGCTCGAGCGCCCAGGCGAAGTCGTCAAGGTGCTGCGCGGCACCAGGGCCCAGCAGCTTGCCGCGCTCGGCAAGAAAGGTCGGCCGAACGGTTGAGTTTCTACCGGCCCCAATTAGGGTTGTTTGGCGATGCGCCAATATCTCGACCTGCTGCAGCTGATCCTCAACCAGGGCGTGCCGCAGTTGGACCGTACCGGCACCGGGACCCTGACCCACTTCGGGGCGCAGCTGCGTTTCGACCTGCAGGAGGGCTTCCCGCTGCTGACCACCAAGAAGCTGCATTTGCGCTCGATCATCGTCGAGCTTTTGTGGTTCCTCCGCGGCGACACCAACATCGGCTGGCTCAAGGACCGCAATGTCAGGATCTGGGACGAATGGGCCGACGCCAACGGCGATCTCGGCCCGGTCTACGGCAAGCAGTGGCGCGATTGGGAGGGCGCGGACGGGCGGCACATCGACCAGATCGCCAACCTCGTCGAGCTAATCAGGAACGACCCGTCGTCGCGCCGCCAGATCGTCACCGCCTGGAACCCCGGAGAAATCGACAAGATGGCGCTGGCACCGTGCCATTGCCTGTTCCAGACCCAGGTCGCGGCGGGGCGGCTCAACCTGCAGCTCTACCAGCGCAGCGCCGACATGTTCCTGGGCGTGCCGTTCAACATCGCCAGCTACTCGCTGCTCACCCACATGCTGGCGCGCGAGTGCGGGCTGGAGCCCGGCACGTTCGTCTGGACCGGCGGCGACTGCCATATCTATTCCAACCATATGGAGCAGGTGGCGTTGCAGCTCAGCCGAGAGCCGAAGCCGCTTCCGCAGCTGGTGCTCAAGGATCGCGGCCAGTCGCTGTTCGACTATGAGCCCGACGACTTCGCCTTCGAGAATTACGAGCCGCACCCGCACATCTCGGCGCCCGTCGCGGTCTAGCGCCGCTTCGCCGATAATCGGGCGGATAATTGCGGAGCCGGAATGGAGCGCATCCGATTCTGCCGCGTTTCGTTCTGCCATATAGGCAGGAGAAACAGTAATGGTTCAGAAGCTCACCACCGTGTTGATTATCGGCGCCGCGATCGCGACCGCCGCGTGCAACACCGTCCGTGGCGCTGCCCGCGACGTCAATTCGGTCGCCAACTGCACGGAGAATGTGGTTCTCGAGGGCCAGAACTGCTGAGCAAGCGCAAGCCGCTGGACAAACGGCCCTCCATCCAGCCATGATTATTCCGCACTCGAAATGGAGGAATGATCATGGTTCGGAATTTGCTCGTTGCCGCGGCGGTCGTCGGCAGCCTCATGCTGGCTGCTTGCAACACCGTCCGCGGCGCCGCCGCCGACGTCAATTCTGTAGCCAACTGCACCGAGAATGCGATCAACACCGGCCAGTGCAAGTAATCGGCCGCGCCTGAAAAATAGCCCCGCCGGCGCAAACCGGCGGGGCTTTTGATTCGCGCTTGCGCGGATCAGTCTTTCAGATAGTCGCCCGCGTCGGCGTCGAGGCCATGGCCTGACGGCGCCACTTCGGCGAGCGGGTCGGCGACCTTGCCCGCCGCTTCCTCGCCCTGGGCGAGCTCGGCCGCATGCTCCTCGACCGCGGTATCCGGAAGCACCAGCGATTCCTGCAGCTTGCGCTGCTGGGCGCGAAGCGCCGCATCGCGCGACGTGGCCGCGACGCGGAGCCGGTTCATGCCGGCGCCGGTTCCGGCCGGGATCAGCCGTCCGACGATGACATTCTCCTTGAGTCCCTGGAGCGTGTCGATCTTGCCCTGCACCGAAGCTTCGGTGAGCACCCGGGTCGTTTCCTGGAACGAGGCCGCCGAGATGAAGCTGCGGGTCTGCAGCGACGCCTTGGTGATCCCGAGCAGCACCGGCTTGCCTTCAGCCTTCTTCTGCTTCTTCTCGAGGCGCGAATTGACCTCGTCCATCTCCTCGCGGTCAACCTGCTCGCCGGCCAGCAAGGTGGTGTCGCCGCCGTCGGTGATCTCGACCTTCTGCAGCATCTGGCGAACGATCACCTCGATGTGCTTGTCGTTGATCTTGACGCCCTGGAGCCGGTAGACCTCCTGGATCTCGCTGACGAGATATTCGGCCAGCGCTTCGACGCCCAGCACCTCGAGGATGTCGTGCGGATCGGGTGAACCGCCGACGAGATTGTCGCCGCGCTTCACATAATCGCCTTCCTGGACTTCGATCAGCTTCGACTTCGGAACCAGATACTCGACAGGTTCGCCGCCATCCTCCGGAACGATCGCGATCTTCCGCTTCGCCTTATAGTCGCGAAGGAAGGTGACCTTGCCGGACACCTTGGCGATGATCGCATTTTCCTTGGGCTTGCGGGCCTCGAACAGCTCGGCGACGCGCGGCAGGCCGCCGGTGATGTCGCGAGTCCGGGCCGCTTCGCGCGGCAGACGGGCGAGCACCTCGCCGGCCTCGACGGACTGGCCGTCCTCGACCGCGATGATCGCCCCCGCCGGAAGCCGATAGACGCCGGCTTCCTTGGCCTTGGCGCCGGTCAGCGTCAGGCGCGGGTGAAGCGCGTCCTTCTTCGCCCGCCCGCCGGTGTCGTCGGTGACAACGCGCTGGGTGATTCCGGTCGACTCGTCGACCTGCTCGGTCAGAGTCCGCTGCTCGATCAGATCCTGGTACTTAACCGTGCCGCCGGTCTCGGTGATGACCGGGCTGAAGGCCGGATCCCACTCGGCGATGCGGTCGCCGCGGCTGACGATATGACCGCTCTCGCACAGCAGATGGGCGCCGTACGGGACTCGGTGGGTCGAAAGCTCGCGCCCGTCCATGTCGAGGATGGCGATCTCGCCCGAACGCGACAGCGACACGTGGCGGCCGCGGGGATCGGTGATCGTCGGCATGTCGCGAAACTCGACGGTTCCGTCGACCGGCGCCTCGAGATTCGACTGTTCGTTGAGCTGCGCCGCGCCGCCGATGTGGAAGGTCCGCATCGTCAGCTGCGTGCCCGGCTCGCCGATCGACTGGGCGGCAATGACTCCGACCGCCTCGCCGATGTTGACCGGGGTGCCGCGGGCCAGGTCGCGGCCGTAGCATTTGCCGCACACGCCCTGCTTTGATCCGCACACCAGCGGCGAGCGGATCTTGATCCCCTGGAGCCCGATCTCCTCGATCCGGGCGACCATCGGCTCGTCGAGCAAGGTGCCTTCGGGGATGATGACCTCGTTGGTCTTTGAGTCGACGACGTCCTCGGCGGTGGTCCGGCCGAGCACTCGGTCGGCGAGCGAGGCGATGACCGCGCCGCCCTGGACGATCGCGCGCATCTCCAGCGCTCTGTCGGTGCCGCAATCTTCCTCGACGATCACCGCGTCCTGGCTGACGTCGACCAGGCGGCGGGTCAGGTAACCCGAGTTGGCCGTCTTGAGCGCCGTGTCGGCGAGGCCCTTGCGGGCGCCGTGGGTCGAGTTGAAATACTCGAGAACGGTCAGCCCCTCCTTGAAGTTGGAGATGATCGGGGTCTCGATGATCTCACCCGACGGCTTGGCCATCAGGCCGCGCATTCCGGCCAGCTGCTTGATCTGCGCCTGGCTGCCACGAGCGCCCGAATGGGCCATCATGTAGATCGAGTTGACGTCGGCTTCGCGGCCGCCGTCGGTCTTTTTGGTCGACGAGATTTCCTTCATCATCGCCGTCGCGACCTGGTCGCCGCAACGCGACCAGGCGTCGATCACCTTGTTGTACTTTTCCTGCTGGGTGATCAGGCCGTCCTGATACTGCTGCTCGTAATCCTTCACGAGCGCGCGGGTGTCGTCGACCAGCTTCACCTTTTCCTTCGGGATGACCATGTCATCCTTGCCGAACGAAATGCCGGCGGCGAACGCGTGGCGGAAGCCGAGCTGCATGATCGCGTCGGCGAACAGCACCGTCTCCTTCTGGCCGGTGTGGCGATAGACG
>CAMPJH010000104.1 GCA_946886845.1 uncultured Sphingomonas sp.
GGTGGGAACCGGAACGACCCGGGACGAAATCGTTGTGGCTGCTTCCTTCCGGACCTGACCAGGTTGGCGACAGCCCCGTCCGCCCGGCTCCCGACGCGCATATGGGTGAAGAGGTTGGGCCGTGCAAGTCACTGCCGCATCAGCACAAGCTTCATTGACCATTCACACGACTTGCAGGATGCCGCTCGCCAGACGGAGGCTGCCCGATTGCCCCTTTTTGCCGTGATTCTCCCATTCCTCGCCTCCGTCGCCCAGGATGACGGGCCGCCGATCATTGTCAGAGGCTATCCGTGGGCGCCGTTCGTCAGCCCGATGGGCCAGCCGTTTCGCTCCCGCTCGACCGATGACGACCCGTTCGCGCGCTGGTTTCACCAGGCCGACCGCGACCGCAGCGGAATCCTCACGGCCGACGAAATGCGCGCCGACGCCGCGCGCTTTTTCGCTGCACTCGACAGCAATGATGACGGCGCAATCGATTCCGAGGAAATGGTCGCCTACGAGCAGGAAATCGCCCCGGAGGTCCAAGTCAACTCGGACTGGAAACGCACCCGCGAGGAGGCTGCCGCGGAGAAACAGCGAAGCGCGAGCGGTCGCGACGGCCGCGGGCGGCGGCGGTCGGGCAATGCTATCGACGGATATCAGATCGACGGCCTGCAGGGCGCGGCCAGGTACGGACTGCTCAATCTTCCGCAGCCGGTCATCGGCGCCGATTCGGACTTCAACCGCAAGGTCACGCAGGACGAATTCAGCCGCGCCGCGACCTATCGCTTCCAATTGCTCGACACCAGGCGCGTCGGGGGACTGACGCTGCAGGAGCTTGAGATGCTCGTGCCCACCCGACCCAAGGCCGGCAAACGCGTCAAGCGGCGCAAGGATGCGCTCGATACGCGCATTGGCGTCCCGCTCCCCGAGGGCGAATAGCCTTCATGCCCTCAGCCAATTTCTCGCGCTCGGCGGGATTCGCACGTCGAGGGTCTTCATCCCCTCGGTCAGGATGATCTGGCAGGCGAGACGCGAGGTGCGCGTCGCATGGGCGGCGAAGTCCAGCATGTCCTCTTCCTCGTCGCTGGCCGGTGGCAATTTCGCGAAATCCTGCTTGTCGACGATGACGTGGCAGGTCGAGCAGGCCATCACGCCCTCGCAGGCGCCTTCCAGGGGTTGCTTAGCGGCCCAGGCGACGTCGAGCAGCCGCTGGCCGGGTCTGGCCTCGACTTCGCGATCGAGCGTGCCGTCAGCCTTGTAGAAGCGCACCAGGGTCACGCGGCGAACTGCTCCTGGGCTCGAGCGGCGGCGTCGATCCGCTGGATCGCGCCGACCAGCTCCTCCTCGCTGGTGTAGCGGCCGAAGCCGAGCCGGACCGACGAGCGCGCCTCGCGGTCGCTGAGCTCGATCGCCCGAAGGACGTGGCTCGGCCGGCCGGAGCCGCTGGCGCAGGCGCTGCCGAGCGAAAAAGCGATGTCGCGCAGGTCGGCGATCAGCCGCGCCGCATCGAGCCCGTCGCGGCGGATGTTGAGGTTGCCGTGGTAGCGACGCTCGATGCTGCCATTGACGATCCAGCCGGGACCGAGCGCGGCGAGAGCGGCGCTCCAGAGCCGCTCGACATGATGATGGTCGGCGTCGCGGCATCGTGACGCCAGTTTCGCCGCCGCCCCGAAGCCGACGGCTAGCGCCGGCGACAGGGTGCCCGAGCGAAGCCCCTGCTCCTGGCCACCACCGTGGATCAGCGGCGCCGGCTCGGCGCCCTTGCGCATCCATAAGGCGCCGATTCCCTTGGGACCGTGGATCTTGTGCGCGGAGACTGCGACCAGGTCGGGCCCGTCCGGAATCTCGACCCGGCCAAGGCCCTGGACCGCATCGCACAGCATCCGTGCCCCGGCGGCATGCGCCAAACGGGCGATCTCCCCGACCGGCTGGATCACGCCGATCTCGTTGTTGACCAGCATCACGGAGACCAATGCGACCCGGTCGTCGAGCGAACGCTCGAGTGCATCGAGGTCCAACAGCCCGTCCTTGCCGACCGGCAAATAGGTGACATCGGCGCCGCGGCCCTCAAGCCACTCGCAGGTGTCGAGCACCGCCGCATGCTCGGTTTGGACGGTGACGATTCGATTGCGGGCGGGCGTAGATTTCTCGAACGTGCCCTTGATCGCCCAATTGATGGCTTCGGTCGCGCTGCCGGTGAAGGCGAGCGAGCCGCCGCCAAGCCCGATCGCCTGATTGACCTGCGCGCGGGCAAACTCGACCGCTGCTGCCGCCTCGCGGCCCCAGCGCGACGGCGAATGCGGATTGGCGAACTTCTCGTCGAGCCACGGCCGCATCGCTTCCACCGCCTCGGGCGCAAGCGGGGTCGTCGCCTGATAGTCGAGGTAGATCATGCCGCCTTGGCTGCGGTCCGCTCGGCGACACGCCGCCATTCGGTGAGGAAGGCGTCGACATTCTGTTCGCTGGTCGCCGGACCGAAGCTGATTCGCAGGAACGAGGTGGCGAGCGCGGGCTCCACGTTCATCGCCTTCAGGACTATGCTTTCCTTCATCTTGCCGCTCGAGCAAGCGCTTCCGGCGCTGACCGCGAAGCCGGCAAGATCGAACTGGGCGAGCAAAGCCGCCTGGCTGGCGCCGAGAAGCGCGACCGCGCCGATGTTGGCGATTCGCGGGCCGTCCTCGGCGATCACCACGCCGCCCGCCGCCTTCACGCCCTCGTCCAGTCGTCGCCGCAGCTCCGCCAGGCGCGGCATCGCCGCGGCGAATGCTCGGCTGTCGAGAGCCGCGGCAAAAGCCGCCGCGGCCGGCGCGTCCTGGGTGCCGCGGCGATAGCCCTTTTCCTGGCCGCCGACCGGCTCGAGGGTCGCCAGGTCCCTGACCAGCAATGCGCCGATTCCCGGCGGTCCGCCGAGCTTGTGCGCGGACAGGGCAATGAAATCGGCGACGGGGAGCGGGATTTTGCCCGCCCCCTGCGCGCAGTCGGCGAGCAGCAGCGAGCCGGCTTCGCGGACAATTTCGGCGATCTCATCGATCGGTTGGATGACGCCCGTTTCGTTGTTCACCTGCTGGATCGCGACCAAGGCCGGGCCGGCCTCGAGCGCACGCTGCAGCGCGTCGAAATCGATGATCCCCCGGCGATCCACAGGCACGACGGCCGATTCCGCTCCCATTTCGTGCGGGACGATCGCATGCTCGGTCGCACCGACAACCCGGCCGGCGACCTTCGCACGCCGGGCGGCGATCGCCACGGCCTCGCTGGCGCCTGACGTGAAGATGACGTCATGCCGCCAATCGAGGGCGTCCTTGATCGTCTCCCGGGCCTGCTCGAGCAGGGCGCGAGCCTTGCGCCCCTCGGCATGCGGGGAGCTGGGGTTGGCCCAGACCTCCATCGCCGCCGCCATCGCTTCGCGAGCCTCGGCAAGCATGGGCGTGGTGGCGGCGTGGTCGAAATAGATTCGGTCGGTCATTTTCTCGCGGATATCTGCCGATTGCCTGTTGGACGGTGGCCCCTATATAGGAGCCGCCGCCGCGGCGCACCCGGCGGCGCGACCACCATCCTTACGCGAGCAACCGCACCGCCCATGCCCGAAGTCATTTTCCCTGGTCCCGAGGGCCGCCTCGAAGGCCGTTTCCATCCGGCGCCCCGCCCACGCGCTCCGGTTGCGCTGATCCTCCACTCCCACCCGCAGGCGGGCGGGACAATGAACAACAAGATCGTCCAGCTGCTCTACCAGACGTTCGTCCGGCGCGGCTTCGCCACATTGCGCTTCAACTTCCGCGGAGTCGGCAAGAGCCAGGGGACCTTTGACAATGGCATCGGCGAGCTGTCCGACGCGGCGTCGGCACTCGATTGGGTGCAGCAAATTCACCCCGAAGCGGAAACCACCTGGGTCGCGGGCGTCAGCTTCGGCGCCTGGATCGGCATGCAGCTGCTGATGCGCCGGCCGGAGATCCGCGGCTTCATCTCGATCGCGCCGCCGGCCAACATGTACGATTTCAGCTTCCTTGCGCCCTGCCCCTCGTCCGGAATCATCATTCAGGGCGAAGCCGACGAGGTGGTCACTCCGGGCGCGGTCCAGAAGCTGGTCGACAAGCTGCGCACGCAAAAGCACATCACGATCACCCACGATCTCATCCCCGGCGCGAACCATTTCTTCGCCAACGAGCTCGACTTGCTGATGAAGTCGGTCGACGATTATCTCGACATGCGGCTCGCCACCGACCCGAAGCGGCCGCCTATAACGTCCAAATCAGGACGTTAGCGAGGATCACCGCGGCCGCCGCGAGCATCAGCGCGCCGCGCGCCTTGTCGGCCTTGCCGATCAGGATCCGCAATCCGGCGAAACCGAGCAGGAAGGATGCGATCACGGCCAAGGCCATGGCGGTCGAGGTAAGTGTTTCCAATTCGGACAAATCCTTTCATCAAGACTTAACCGATATCGGTCCACAATGGCATTCGTGGACGTGGACCAACAGCAAGCGCGCCTCGACGAGGCGTTCGAGCGCATTGAGGAGACGATTCTCCCCTGCATCGCAATGATGCTGGAGACTCTGCTCGATGCCTCTGCCGGCGCCGGCGAAGCCGATCCCAAGGCCCTAGCCGCCGAGCTGCAAACCCTTGCCGCCGAGCTCGAGGAGCTGACCCAGGCAGTCGAGCGATCGAGCCCGGTTCATGTCGAGCCAGGCGAGTACAGGGCCGGAAGCGCGGCAGCCTAAGCCACGATCCGTGCGTGAAGCGCGGGGTCGATATTTCCACCCGACAAGACAAGGACGGTTTGCTCGGCCGGCTCAAGCTTGCCGGCCAAAAGGGCCGCGAGCGCTACTGCGCCGCCGGGTTCCACGACCAGCTGGTGCTTCTCCCAGGCGAAGCGGATAGCCTGTTTCACTTCCTCATCGCTGACCGAAAGCGCCTCGCTCGCCCGCTCGCTGAGGATGGCGAAAGTGATCGGCGAGACCCTGGGCGTCTGCAGGGCATCGCACAGCGTGCTTGGAGCATCCGCCTCGACCGGGACGATCGCGCCGAGCGCCAGGGACCGCTCCATGTCGTCCCAGCCGTCCGGCTCGACGATGACGATCTCGGCGTCCGGGCAGGCCAGCGCGATTCCAGAAGCCAGCCCGCCGCCGCCGCAGGGGATAACGATCCTTCTCGGCGGTTCCGGCATTTGCTCGAGGATTTCCAGCCCTGCCGTGCCTTGGCCGGCGACAATGGCCGGATCGTCGAAGCTCGGCACGACGACGGCGCCGCGTTCATCGGCCAGGGACTGGGCGATCGCCTCGCGGCCTTCGGTCCGGCGGTCGTAGAAGACGATCTCGGCGCCGTGGCTCCTGGTGGCATCGACCTTCACGGCGGGAGCGTCGGAAGGCATGACGATCACTGCCGGAATGCCGAGGCGCCTGGCGGCGATGGCGACGCCCTGGGCGTGATTGCCCGACGAGAAAGCGACAACCCCGCGCGGCCGCTCCTTATCGGATAGCTGCAAAAGCCGGTTGGTGGCGCCCCGCAATTTGAACGCGTGGCCGGTCTGCAGGCATTCGCATTTGAGCCAGAATTTGACGCCGTCGAGCTCGCTCGCAATCAGCGGCGTTTGCTCGACGAGGCCCGCGATCCGTTCGGCGGCGCCGATCACGTCTTCACGAGTGATCAGCGCTGATCCTGCTAAGCGGTTGATAATTCACCCTTTCGATTATCCGTTGCAAATCAGCGACATATTGCGGTGGAATCCCGGACCGCGGGCCAAAAAATCTTTACACGGGAGACCCCCACACATATATCGCGCGTCCGCTGCCCCATGGGACTTCCAACCGCAAGGCAGCTCTTGTTGTCGATCTACCCGTTGGAGGTCCCTTGAGTTGCACAAGCATCATCGCGCGCTGGGGCTAGCGA
>CAMPJH010000105.1 GCA_946886845.1 uncultured Sphingomonas sp.
GAGCTGGCGCGCGCGCTGGCCTACGATCTGGCGAAGGCGGCGTACAAGCTGTGAGGAAGCGCTGCTTCATACCCCTCCCGCTTGCGGGAGGGGCTAGAGGTGGGCAAGTGGGCCGGCCCGAGAGAGGCCCACCCCCGGCCCCTCCCGCAGGCGGGAGGGGAGCGAAAGGAATAAACATGGCTGAGATCACCGCCGCCACCGTGAAGGAACTTCGCGAGCGCACCGGCGCCGGCATGATGGACTGCAAGAAGGCGTTGGCTGAGACCGGCGGCGAAATGGAGGCTGCGGTCGACTGGCTGCGTGCCAAGGGACTTGCCGCCGCCGCCAAGAAGGCCGGACGGACGGCCGCCGAAGGCCTGGTCGGAGTCGCCGTCGAAGGCACCCGCGGCGCCGTCGTCGAGGTCAATTCGGAAACCGACTTCGTCGCCAAGAACGAGCAGTTCCAGGACTTCGTCCGCAACGTCGCCAAGATCGCGCTCGAGACCGGCGGCGACGTCGAGGCGCTCGGCGCCGCCCAATATCCGGGCGGAGCAACGGTCGCTGAGGCGCTGACCGTCAACATCGCCTCGATCTGCGAGAACCAGTCGCTTCGGCGCGTCGCCGTGCTGGAGGTCGGGCAGGGCGCAATCGTTTCTTACGTGCACAACGCCGTCGCCCCCGGGCTCGGCAAGATCGGCGTGCTGGTCGCGCTCGAGAGCGGTGCGCCGGTCGAGACCCTGCAGGGCCTGGGCAAGCAGCTCGCCATGCACATCGCCGCCGCCAACCCGTTGGCGCTGACCGGCGACCAGCTCGACCCGGCGCTGATCGAGCGCGAGCGCGCGATCGCGATTGAGAAAGCGAAGGAAAGCGGCAAGCCGCAGAATATCGCCGAGAAGATGGTCGAGGGCGGCCTTGCCAAGTTCCGCAAGGAAAGCGCGCTTCTGTCGCAGCTGTTCGTCATGGACAATAAGACGCCGGTCGCGGACGTCGTTGCCACGGCCGCCAAGGAAGCCGGTGCCGGGATCGAGCTCGCCGCTTTCGTGCGGTTCCAGCTTGGCGAGGGCATCGAGAAAAAGCAGGACGACTTCGCCGCCGAGGTCGCCGCCGCCGCCGGGACGAACAAGCCCGAACCGGTCGCCTGACGACATAGGCAGTTGGAAAATGGGGCGGGCGCGCTAAAGCGTGTCCGCCCTTTTCTTTGACACTCAAGGACAGCCCGCCAGGATGACCCGCCCGCGCTTCAATCGAATCCTGCTGAAGCTGTCGGGCGAAGCCCTGATGGGCAAAGAGCAGTTCGGGATCGATGCCGATGCTGTCGACGCACTGGCGCGAGAGGTCCTGGCGGCGCGGCAACACTGCCCGCAACTCTGTCTGGTGGTTGGCGGCGGCAATATCTTCCGCGGCATGGCGGCGGCAGCGAGGGGCTTTGACCGCGCCAGCGCCGATTACATGGGCATGCTGGCAACGGTGATGAACGCGCTGGCACTGCAGGGCGCGCTCGAAAAGCTTGGCGCCGAGACGCGCGTCCAGTCGGCGATCCCAATGGCCAGCGTCAGCGAACCCTATATTCGTCGCCGTGCCCTTCGGCACATCGAGAAGGGCAGGATCGTCCTGTTCGCCGCCGGCACCGGCAACCCCTATTTCACCACCGACACCGCGGCAGCACTTCGAGCCGCGGAAATGGGTTGCGACGCATTGTTCAAGGGAACCAGCGTCGACGGCATCTACACGGCCGATCCCAAAAAGGTCTCTGACGCCAAGCGCTACGACCATTTGAGCTTCAACCGAGTCCTTAGCGACAATCTCCAGATCATGGATGCGGCGGCCGTCGCTTTGTGTCGCGACAACGATATTCCGATCGTGGTCTTCAACATCCGCCAGCCGGGCAACCTCGCCGAGGTGCTGGCCGGACGCGGGACGGCAACGATCGTTCAGAACGAGGAGTAAGCGATGACTGCGAGCATCGACAAATCGGACCTTCAGCGCCGGATGCACGGCGCGATGGAGGCGTTGAAGCACGATCTTTCCGGCCTCCGCACGGGGCGCGCTTCAACCGCTCTGCTCGATACGATCCATGTCGAGGTCTATGGCGCCAACATGCCGCTGAACCAGGTGGCGACCGTGTCGGTGCCCGAGCCGCGCCTGCTGACCGTGCAGGTGTGGGACAAATCGAACGTGCAGCCGGTGGAAAAGGCGATCCGGTCGGCGAACCTGGGGCTCAATCCGGTCACCGACGGCCAATTGATCCGGCTGCCGATTCCCGACCTTACCGAGGAGCGGCGCAAGGAGCTCGCCAAGCTGGTCGGCCAATATGCCGAGAAGGCGAAGATTGCCGTCCGCAACGTCCGCCGCGACGGGATGGAGCATCTCAAGCAGGACGAGCGCAAGCACGAGATCAGCGAGGACGAGCGCAAGCGGCTCGAGACCGAGGTGCAGAAGCTGACCGACGATACGATCAAGGACATCGACGGCCTCGCCGACTCAAAGGAGAAGGAAATCCTCGGCCAGTGACCTCCTCCACGGCCGCTGAAACGGAGGGGGCAGCGGCGCTCGGCGGAAACGGCGCTGCCGTTCCGCGCCACGTCGCCATCATCATGGACGGCAACGGCCGCTGGGCGAAGCAGCGGGGGCTGCCCCGCGCCGCCGGGCACAAGGCCGGCGCCGAAGCGGTCCGCCGGACGCTGCAGGCCGCCGCCGACGCCGGTGTCGAAGTCCTGACGCTCTACGCGTTTTCATCGGAGAACTGGCGCCGCTCCGACGATGAGATCTCCGATCTCAAGGGGTTGATGCGCTATTACCTGGAGCGCGAACTCGGACGGCTGATGGACGAAGGCGTCCGGCTTCGGCTGATTGGCGACTATCGCGGGTTCGGCGCCGGCATGGCCCGCCAGCTCGAAGCTGCGGTCGAAAAGACGGCGGGCAACACGCGGCTCACGCTGGTCGTGGCGCTCAACTACGGTTCGCGTCGCGAGCTTGCCGACGCCGCTGCAAGGCTCGCGAAGAGGGCGGTCGCCGGCACGGTCGATCCGGACTCGATCGACGAAGCCGCCGTCGCCGCCGAGCTCGACACCGCCGGACTTCCCGATCCCGACCTGCTGATCCGGACCTCGGGCGAGGTGCGACTGTCGAATTTCCTGCTGTGGCAGAGCGCCTACGCCGAGTTGCTGTTCACGCCGGTCCTCTGGCCGGACTTCGACGAGCCGGCGTTCCGAGACGCGCTCGAACACTATGCCGCGCGCCAGCGCCGGTTCGGCGGGCGATGAGCGAGCTCGTCGTCCGCTCCTTCGCGGCGGTCGTCATGATCGTCATCGCGCTCGTCGCGACGATGGAGGGCGGCTATGTCTTCGCGGTTCTCGCGGCGGCCGCGGCGACAGCGGTCTTCTACGAATGGACTCGGCTGGTCCGCGGCTGGGGGCCGGTTTGGTACGTCAGCGGCTTCGTCTACGCGCTTGCGGCCGCACTGGCGCTGCTGTGGGTCCGCGACCGCGCCGACAATGGCATTGCCCTGGTCTTTTGGGTGTTCGCCATCGTCTGGGCGACTGACATCGGCGCTTATTTCGCCGGTCGGGCGATCGGCGGCCCAAAACTGGCTCCGGCAATCAGCCCGGGAAAGACCTGGGCCGGATTCTACGGGGGAATCGTCGCGGCGACCATCGTCGCGGGCGCCTGGGCAATGTTCACCGGGCTCGATCCGGTCCTGCTCCTGCTGGCGCCTTTGTTCTCGGTCGCAGCCCAGGGCGGCGACCTGTTCGAAAGCTGGATGAAGCGGCGCGCAGGCGTGAAGGATTCGGGCCGCTTGCTCCCGGGGCACGGCGGGGTGTTCGACCGGCTCGATGGCTTGCTTCCGGTGGCGATCCTGACTGCCGCCAGCGTGCTTGCGGGCGTGGCATGAAGCGCCGGATCGCGATTCTCGGAGCGACCGGCTCGGTCGGCCGATCGACCCTCGACCTGGTCGAACGCTCGCCGGAGCGATTCGAGGTCGTCGCGCTGACCGCCCAAAGCAACGTCGACGCCCTTGCTGAGGCCGCCCGCAGGACCGGGGCCAGGCTCGCGGTCGTCGCTGACGAAAGCTGCTTTGCCGACCTCGCGGACAAGCTTGAGGGTAGCGGCTGCCGAGCCGCCGCTGGCGCCGAGGGCCTGATCGAAGCCGCCGCCGGCGATGCCGACTGGGTGATGGCGGCGATCGTCGGCTGCGCCGGCCTGGTCCCGACCATGGCTGCGATCGAAGCGGGCAAGACCGTGGCGCTGGCCAACAAGGAGGCGTTGGTCACCGCCGGCACGCTGATGACCGGCGCGGCTACCCGCAGCGGGGCGACCCTTCTGCCCGTCGACAGCGAGCATAATGCGATCTTCCAGTGCCTGGCCGGAAGCCGCGGCGAGGATGTCGCGCGCCTGGTCCTCACCGCGAGCGGCGGTCCGTTCCTCAACGCGTCGCTCGACCAGATGCGCGCTGCCAGCCCGGCGCAGGCGGTGGCGCATCCGAGGTGGTCGATGGGAGCGAAAATCTCGGTCGATTCTGCGACCCTGATGAACAAGGGGCTGGAACTGATCGAGGCCCATCATTTGTTCGGGCTCGCGTCCGATCGTATCGACATCGTCGTCCATCCGCAGTCGGTCGTGCATTCGCTGGTCGAGTTCGTCGACGGTTCGCTGCTCGCACAGCTCGGCAGCGCCGACATGCGGATCCCGATCGCCTTCACGCTCGCGTGGCCCGAGCGGATGGAGACTCCGGCAGAGCGGCTGTCGTTGACCGATATCGCCAGGCTCGACTTCGAAGCCCCCGACATGCAGCGCTTCCCGGCGCTGCGGATCGCCCGCGAGGCGCTCGAGCGCGGCGGCTCGGCGGCAATTGTCCTCAATGCGGCCAATGAAGTCGCGGTCGAGGCGTTTCTCAACGGCCGGATCGGCTTTTGCGATATCGTTCGGCTTGTAGAGGAGGCGCTGGCTCAAATCGACGCCGCCGCCCCAAAGTCAGTGGCCGAAGTGGTTGCGCTGGACCTGGATGTGCGCGAACGGGCGCGGGCCATGATCGCCGAAAGCTGCTGCTGATGCTCGACCAACCGCCACTGTGGCTGATCGCCATCGCCTTCGTCTGCATGATCGGACCGCTCGTGTTCTTCCACGAACTTGGTCACTATGCCGTCGCGCGGCTGTTCGGGGTCGGCGCCGAGATCTTCTCGATCGGCTTCGGCCGCGAGATCGCCGGCTGGACCGACCGAAGCGGCACCCGCTGGAAGGTCGGCTGGCTGCCGCTGGGCGGCTACGTGCGCTTTGTCGACGACGAGCAGCAGGCCGGCGCCGCGGAAGGCACAAAGGCGGCAACGAACCCCAGGAGCTTTGCCGGAAAGCCCGTCTGGCAGCGGTTCCTGATCGTGCTGGCGGGGCCGATGGCCAATTTCCTGCTCGCGATCATCATCTTTGCCGGCTTTTTCGCCGCCTTCGGAATGCCGCGCAGTGCGAATGTCGTCGCGGCTGTGCAGCAAGGAAGCGCCGCCGACGTGGCAGGATTGAGGGCAGGGGATCGAATCGAGTCGGTCGCGGGCCAGGACACCGACAGCTTCGAGGACGTGCAGCGAATCGTCTCGCTTCGGCCCAACGAGGAGGTGACGATCCGGATTGTCCGCGACGGCAGATCGAGCGTCGTACGGACCAGGCTTGGAGTCCATGAAGAGCAGGACCGGTTCGGCCAAAAATACCGGCTCGGGCTTCTCGGCGTTTACACCGCCGGTCGACAGCTCGAACGCGTCTCGGCACTCGAACTGCTTCCGGAAGCGACCGTCTTTACCTGGCAGCTGACCAGGGCGACCTTCGAAGGCGTGGTCCAGATCGTCACCGGCCGGCGGTCGGCCAAGGAGCTCGGCGGGCCGCTGAAGATTG
>CAMPJH010000106.1 GCA_946886845.1 uncultured Sphingomonas sp.
ACGAGAGCCACCAGACGGTGCCGCAGATCGGCGCGATGGCGCGCGGCGACCACCGCCGCAAGATCACGCTCGCCGAATATGGCTTCCGGCTGCCGAGCTGCATCGACAACCGGCCGCTGCGGTTCAATGAATGGGAGGCGATGCGCCCGCAGTCGCTGTTCGTCTCGGCGACCCCGGGGCCGTGGGAATTGAACGAGACCGGCGGTGTGTTCTCCGAGCAGGTGATCCGGCCGACCGGGCTGATCGACCCGCCGGTCGAAATCAAGCCGGTCGAGGATCAGGTCGACGATTTGATCCACGAGGCCAAGGAAACCGCGCGCCGGGGCTATCGGACGCTGGTCACCACGCTGACGAAGCGGATGGCCGAGGACCTGACCGAATATCTGCACGAGGCGGGGCTGAAAGTCCGCTACATGCACTCGGACGTCGAGACGCTCGAGCGGATCGAGCTGATCCGCGAGCTTCGGCTCGGAGTCTATGACGTGCTGGTCGGGATCAACCTGCTTCGCGAGGGGCTCGACATTCCCGAATGCGGCCTGGTGGCGATCCTCGACGCCGACAAGGAAGGCTTCCTGCGGTCGGAAACCTCATTGATCCAGACGATCGGCCGGGCGGCGCGCAACGTCGACGGCCGGGTGATCCTCTATGCCGATACCAAAACCGGATCGATCGAGCGGGCGCTCGCCGAGACCGGCCGCCGGCGCGAAAAGCAGCTCGAGTACAACGCCGAGCATGGCATCACGCCCGAGAGCATCAAGTCACACATCCACGACATCATGAGCCACGTGACGGCGCGCGAGGGGCTGGTGGTCGACACCGGCGACGAGGAGCGGCCGCACCTCGTCGGCCACAACCTCAAGGCCTATATCGCCGACCTCGAACAACGTATGCGCAAGGCCGCCGCCGACCTCGAGTTCGAAGAAGCGGCGCGGCTGCGCGACGAGATCCGTCGGCTCGAGGAAGACGAACTTGGAATCCCCGACCCCGACCGGGTGGCGCCGCGCCCGATCGGCCAGTCGACCGAAGGCAAGCCGGGAACGCGCAAGGGCCGCTTCGGCAAGCAGCAGCGGACGAGGTTCGGCGGGCGGCGCTGAGTCTCGGTTGACCTTCGAACGATAACCTCGCAACTCGCCTGTCGTGGTCTGTCTAGCCGACAGCGCAATGACGGCGGGGAACAGGGGGGCATGTCATGGAAAGATTGAGCACGATGCTCGGGGCGATCGCCCTGGGTCTCGCAGTCTTCGCCGGCGATGCCGCGACACCAGCGAATGAAACCGCGGGTACTGCGGGCGCCAAACCCGCAAAGCTGTCGCTGCCGCTTTACGAGGATGCGGTGACGATTTCCCGCCCGGCCTTGCCGGCGCGTATGGCCGATGGCGATTGCCCCGGGGTCGATCCTTGCGAATTCGGAACCGAATGGCGGACCTGCGAGACCATACCGCTGTACCGCGACGCAGTCGACGGCGCGCCGGTGCTGCGCCAGTTGAAGCCGATGGAAACCTTTGTCGCCGAGGCCGGCGAGATCGAGCTCGTCTCCCCCGGGCGCATTGAGATTACCGACATGACCTACCCCGACCAGACCGGCGGCGCCTATCTCGAGCGCGGCGCGATAGTAGAAGTCTACGGACCGCTCCACGACGCCCGCGCGCTTTACTTCAACCCGGCCACCGGCAAGGCATGGTCGCCGCCCGCCAATGAGGATCACTGGTGGTGGGACGGCAAGAACGCGAAGATGACCGTGGTTCCGAAAGCGACCTGGTGGATTCGCGCCAGAACCAAGGACGGCGCCCGTGGCTGGCTTAAGCTGGTGAACGTGTTGGGGGAGGTCGGCTTTCCGCAGTTCGATCAAGCGGAGGTCATGGAGACGTGGGACACCCACCGCACCCGCGATGACGAGACGCCCGATTGCAGCGAGATGCTCAACGATCTCCAGTCGGACGGCACCCCGGCGGCAGCCGGCTAGCGGGCATTTCTTCCGCCAGCTCGGCGAGATCGAGCCAGCTCTTGCACAAAGCAGGGGACCCGGCTTGGGTGCCGCTGAGTGATTCGGGAGGGTGGAATTTCGATGCATGTGCTGAAAGTTGGCGCTGTGGCGCTGGTCATGGCGGTCGCGTCGCCGGCACCGGCGCAGGAAAAGCCGGAGGAGAAGAAGGCCGAGGCGCCGGTCGCCAAGATTGTCCCGCAGGTCGTCACGACCCGGCATAGCGGGACCTTCGGCGGCCAGCGGATCAATTACAGCGCGACGATCGGCGAGACGATCCTCGCCGCCGAGGACGGCACCCAGAAAGCGGCGGTGGTGACTACCGCCTACGTCAAGGAGCCGCGGGATCCCTCGCGGCCGGTCACCTTCCTGTTCAACGGCGGGCCCGGATCGGGCTCGGTGTGGCTGCAGATGGGCGCCTTCGGGCCGAAGCGGGTGGCCATCCCGTCCGATGCCCGCGACGACGGCGCCCCGCCTTACCCGCTGCTCGACAACCCGGACAGCCTGCTCGACGTCACCGACCTGGTGTTCATCGATCCGCCGGGCACCGGCTTCTCGCACCTGATCGGCAAGACCGAGCCCAAGGAATTCTATGGGGTCACCGCCGATGCCAAGGCGGTCGCCGAGGTGATCCGCCGCTGGCTCGGCGACAACGGCCGCTGGAACAGCCCCAAGTTCCTCGGCGGCGAGAGCTACGGGACGACTCGGTCGGCCGCGGTCGTCAACCAGCTCGAGGCCTCGACCTACAACGACGTCGGCCTGAACGGCATCATCCTGATTTCGACCGTGCTCGACTTCGCCGCCGGCTCGGACGCCGCGGGCAATGAGCTCGGCTACATCACCAACCTGCCGTCGATGGCCGCGACCGCGCACTTCCACGGCAAAGCGAGCGCGCCTTCGGTCGAGCAGTTCGTCGAGGAAGCGCGTCAGTTCGCGCTCGGCCCCTATGCGGCGGCTTTGCTCAAGGGCCAGAAGATCAGCCCCGAGGAACGCGCCTCGATCCGCGCCCAGCTGGCCCGCTTCACCGGGCTTAGCGAAACCTATCTCGAGCAGGCGGACCTCCGGGTCACGCCCGGCCGCTTCTACAAGGAGCTGCTGCGTGACCGCGGGCTGACCGTCGGACGCCTCGATTCCCGCTATACCGGCAAGGATTATGACAATGCCGGCGAGACTCCGGACAACGATCCCAGCTTCTACGGCATCGATGCCGGCTACACCGCCGCGGTCAACGCCTGGGAGCGCGGTTCGCTCGGCTTCAAGACCGATCGCGAATATCAGTCGATTTCCGGTATCGGCCGCGACTGGGACTGGCGGATCGGCGACCGCGACAGCAACGCCTATCTGAACGTCACGCCTTACATCGGCGCGGCAATGCGCGAGAATTCAGGGCTTCGGGTGTTCGTCGCCCAGGGCTATTATGATTTCGCAACACCCTTCTTCGCGGCCGAATATGCGCTCAGCCGGACGGGGATCCCGCAGGACCGGGTCGAGTATCATTATTACGACGCCGGCCACATGATGTACGTCCGCGACGAGGACCGCGCCAAACTGTCGAGCGATGTCCGTCAGTTCATCCGGTCGCGATGAAGAATCGGGGCCGCCGTCGCCCGGCAGCCCCGAAAAGTGCCTAGCGAAGAACGCCGTTGCGGTGCTGGGCGCGCGCGTACAGCAGCAAGGCGATGCCGACGATGACGATGACCAGCGGGAAATAGGCCATGATGCCCGCGTCTTCCTGGCCCGGCATCGGCCCGGCGAGCAGATACATGTAACCGAAGCTCAGCGCCATGCCGAGCAGCGAGGCGGCGAAGGCCCAGACCGCGTAGCGGCTGCGCATAAGCAGCAGGATCGAACCGAGCACGCCGCCCCAGACGCCGAGCCCCCAGCCGATCTGGGCATAGATTGGATAGGCGTCGACGTAGGCGAGCAATGCATTCGGATCGACGCCGGGCATCATCGAGGTCAGATACTCGGTGTCGCGCATCCGGGTCATGACATAGTCGTACCCGCCCCATGCGTTCCACAGCAGGGCCAGGATACCGACGATCCACAGGTGAAGGGGCGCACGCCCCTCGGCAGTTGTAGCCATTGCAAATCCCCCTCGAAGCGGCGCCTGCCGCCGCCGGGGTCGATGAGGCTCCGAAACCAGTTTGAAGTCAAGCCGAGCGGGACCCGCGAGCTTTCAGTTCATGGAACGGGGCGTTCAGCGGCACGACACTCGAACCAATCCATAATTGCCGCGTTGAACAATGTAATTCGCCGACCAGGGAGTGCGCCGGGCAGCCGGCGCGGACAATGCACATGAATTTTCGATTGCTGTTGGGCGCCGTGGCGCTTTCCGTCGCGGTGTCGGTTTCCGCGTCGCAGCCGCGAGGCGACGAGCCGATCGCGGTCCCGCAGAATATCAAGCAGGGCATCGACTTCGTCTATGTCGACCCGCAGCTGAACAATGTCGCCAGCCGCCGCCAGCGGCCGACCAACTGGCTGCTTCGCACCATCGGCATGGACTGGGCGTTCGGCGAACGCCGCTCGGGCATGCCCAATCCGATGTTCTACGATCTCGCCCATGGCCTGCGGCAATATCAGGCGGCCTGGGGACGGCTGCCGCAGGTCAAGATCGCGGCCGGACCGAACTTGAAGCAGGGGGCCAGCGGAAAACGGGTCGAGCAGCTGCGGACTCGGCTCGGCCTGCCGCGTGGCGGCGGCTTCGACCGCCGGCTGACCGAGGCGGTGCGCGCCTATCAGCAGGTGCACGGGCTTGGCCCGGCCGACGGAGTCGTCGGCAAGGCGACGATCGCCTCGCTCAATCGCGGCGCCGATTATTACGCGCGCAAGATCGCGATCAACATGGAGCGGGCGTACCGCCTGCCCAAGACCGGCCGGTTCCAGCGCTACGTGATCGTCGATTCGGGCGCCGCCGAGGTCTATCTGTTCGACCGCGACCGCTGGGTCGACGGCATGCGCGCGATCGTCGGCTCGGCCAAGACGAAGACTCCGATGATGGCCGTGCTTTTGAAGAATGCGCGGGTCGACCCTTATTGGAACGTGCCGCCGGAGCTCGTCCGCTCGCTGACCGCCAAGCGCATCCAGGAGCAGGGCATCTCCTACCTCAAGGAATTCCATTACGAAGTGCTGTCGGACTGGGGCAGCGACGCGCGGCCGATCGATCCGAAGACCGTCAATTGGAAGGCGATCGCTTCCGGACGGACCAAGCCGACGATCCGCGTCCGCCAGCTGCCCGGCCCGTGGAACTCGATGGGCGAGATGAAGTTCGAGACGCCGAACGAGTTCGGGATCTACCTGCACGATACGCCCCGGAAGGACCTGTTCGCCGAGAGCAACCGCTGGATCAGCAACGGCTGCGTGCGGCTCGAGGATTACCGGCGTTTCGCCTCCTGGGTGTTCAGTGGAGTACCGCAGGGCCGGTCGGGACGGGAAGAGGTCGTCGACGCGCCCCGCCCGGTGCCGGTGTTCATGACCTACCTGACCGTCACCGCCCGCGGCAACGGCGTCCAGTTCCGGCCCGATCCCTATGCCTTCGACGATCGCGCGATGCAGCAGATGTTCGGCCCCGGGCGGCAGCTTGCGTTCGCGGCCTAGGCTGCGGCCGGCGGTGAAGGGCGGTTGAACCCCATCCGCCTTGGGAGATAGGATAAGCCGCAAAGGAGGAGCGAATGACCGCCTTTCTTCGGACTTTCCTGATCGTTGCCGCCGCCGAATTGGCCGCCGCTCCGGCATGTGCCCAGCCCGCCACGGTGCAGCTGTTCGAGCTTCCGAAGGGCGCCCGGGTTCACGATGTCGCGCCGGGCGCCGGCGGCACCATCTGGTACACCGCGCAGCGCC
>CAMPJH010000107.1 GCA_946886845.1 uncultured Sphingomonas sp.
AAGCACTTGGCGGCCGCGCGCTCAAGGATGGTGGCGGAGCGGGAGGGATTCGAACCCTCGATACGGTTTTGCCGTATACTCACTTTCCAGGCGAGCGCCTTCGACCACTCGGCCACCGCTCCGCATTCGCTGGAAGACCAGCCAGATAAGGTCGCTCGGCCGAGGGGGCAAGCTTGCCGCGCCGCGTTCGAAACCCCTATGGCCGCACCGTGATGCGCCGGTTCGGACCCCCGCCCTCGGCTGAGGAGATTGCGGCGATCGCGCGAGCGGCGCTCGAGCGGCTGCCCGAGCCGTTCGCAGGCAGCCTGGGCGACATCGTCCTGCTGGTCGAGGATTTTGCCGACGAGGCGACTCTCAAGGCGATGGGCATCGACGATCCGTTCGACCTCACTGGCCTCTACGACGGCATCCCGCTGACCGAGAAAAGCGTCGACCATTCAGGGACGCTGCCGGAGCGAGTGTTGCTGTTCCGCCGCCCGATCCTCGACGAATGGGCCGGCGGCGAAGACACGCTCGAGCATCTCGTCGCGCATGTGCTGATCCATGAGGTCGGCCACCATTTCGGCCTGTCCGACGAGGACATCCACGCGCTCGAGGATTCGGTCGAGTGAGACCGCTGCTGCGGTTCGACGGAGTCGCCTGCCGCCGCGGCGGGCGGCTGTTGTTCGAGGATCTCGACCTCGCGCTCGGCCCCGGCGAGGCGCTGCAGGTGACCGGCCCGAACGGCAGCGGCAAGTCGAGCCTGTTGCGGCTCGCCGCCGGCCTGCTCCGGCCGGAGCGCGGGCGGATCGACCGGACCCAACCCGCCATCGCCGACGACACGCTCGCGCTCGACCGCGAGCTGCCGCTGACCAAGGCGTTGCGCTTCTGGGCCGGGAACGTCGATGCGGCGATGGATGCGCTCGGCCTAAGCCCGCTGGGTGATGTGCCGGTGCGGCTGCTGTCGGCCGGCCAGGCAAAGCGCGCGACGCTGGCGCGGGTCGCGGCGTCGGGAGCGTCGCTGTGGTTGCTTGACGAGCCCGCCAATGCGCTCGACTCCGATTCCGTCGACCGCCTCGCGGCGACCATCGACCGGCACCGCTCGACGGGCGGAGCGATCCTGGCCGCGTCGCACACGCCGCTGCCGGGTGAGTGGCGACAGCTGGAGCTCGGCGCGTGATCGGCAAGCTCGTCGCCCGCGAGGTTCGGCGCGGGCTTAGCGGTCCGGCCTGGCTTCCAGCGGCCTTCTTCCTGCTGGTTGCGACCCTGGTACCGTTCGCGGTCGGACCCGATGTCCGGTTGCTCGAGCGCATCGGCGGCGGCGCTTTGTGGATTGCCGCATTGACCGCTGCATTGCCGCCGGTCGAGCGGCTGCTCGAGCCCGACCGGGCCGACGGGGTGCTCGATCAGTTGTTCGTCCGCGGTGTCGCCGACGAAACCGTCGCCGCGACCAAGATCGCCGGCCACTGGCTGGCGTTTGGTCCGCTACTGCTGGCCAGCGCAATCGTCGGGACGCTGCTGCTTGGGCTTCCACCGCAGGAGCTACCAAGGTTGCTCCTCGCACTGGCCGTCGGAAGTTTCGGCCTGGCCGCGCTGGCGGTGGCGGTCGCCGCGTTCACCGCCGGGCTTCCGAGGGCGGGAGCGCTGGCCGGCCTGCTGCTGCTGCCGCTGGCGATCCCGCTGCTGATCTTCGGCGCGGGAGCTTCGGGTGACTCGGCCTCGGGCGCGCTGTTGCTGGAAGCGGCCGTGTCGCTGCTGATCGTTGCCGGGACGCCGTTCGTCGCCGGCGCCGCGATCCGCGCCGCTAGGACTTAGACCATCTTGCAAAAATCGCGGTCGGCAGGAGCAGCCCGCGGGATTCCTCGCGCACCGCCATCTCGCCGATTTCGACCGTCCCGCCGAGATCGCCTAGCACCTGCCCGACCAGCTCGCCGATCGCCAGCGCCGACATCCGCACCGCATAGACCGTGAGCACCAGGAAACGGCTGTCGGCGTCGAGCAGCTGGCGGCAATCGGTGAGCAAAGGCGCCAAGTCTTCCTCCAGCCGCCACACTTCGCCCTCCGGCCCGCGACCGAACTTGGGCGGGTCGAGCAGGATGCCGTCGTAGCGGCGCTCGCGCCGGACCTCGCGGGCGGTGAACTTGCCGGCGTCGTCGACGATCCAGCGGATCGGCCGCTCGCCGAGCCCAGACAAAGCGGCATTGGCCTTGCCGCCCTCGACCGACTTCTTCGAAGCGTCGACGTGGACCATGCGGGCGCCGGCTTCGCTGAGCAGTAAAGTTCCGACGCCGGTGTAACCGAACAGGTTGAGGATATCGGCGTCGCTGGCGCGCTCCCGCATCCAGTCCCATTGCGGCGCCATGTCGGGAAAGAAGCCGAGATGGCGGAACGGGGTCAGCGAAGCGTTGAACCGGACCGGGCCGCGGACGAGCGGCCACTGTTTCGGCACCGGGCGATGCTCGATCCAGCGGCCGCCGCCTTCCTCGTCGGAGCCGGGAACGAACGTCGCGTCAGGATCCCAATCGTCACGTGCCGGTGCCCACATCGCCTGCGGCTCCGGCCGGGCAACCGTGACCGGCCCGTAGCGCTCCAGTTTCTGCCCGTTGCCGCAGTCGATCAGGGCCCAATCATCCCAGGGCTCTGCCACCAGCGTTGTCAGCTCGCCGCTCACTGGCCGCGCAAGCGCTTCCGGACGGCGAGGACGTAGATGATCAGCGCGATGGCGGCGAACAGGAACCATTGGACCGCATAGAGTCGGTGGTTGTTGGGGATCGATTCGAGCGACGGCAGAGCGCTCGGCTCGAGGCCGGGCGGCGCCGAGGCGGCAACCAGCCGAAGCCGTTGCTCGCGGTCGGGCGCAATCATTCCGGTGACCGGTCCTCCGGCCCATTGCCAGCGGGCGTTCGGGTCTCTCGACCAGCCGAGCTCGACCGCCATTCCCGGCCCTTCGGCGCCGGTCGAGCAGAGGACGATGTGAACATAGCCGGTTTCGCCGCGGCGGTTGGCGCCGGCCACCGCGCGCTTGCTCACCGGCTTGAGGCAAAAGCCGGTCGCCCAGCGGAACAAAGGCGCCTCGCCGGTCGCCGGCGCGGTCGGGAAGGCGATGGGCGGCAGCTTCTCGGCGGCGCGATATTGGGCGATCAACCGCTCCTTCCACTCGGCCCGGCTGAGCTGCCAGACGCCAAGGCCGATCATCACCGCCACGGCCGCGGCGACCAGGATCGTCGGCAGAATCGGAAGGCGGCGAATCATTCGCTGATCCGCCCCTCGCGGGCGCGGTGGAGATATTCCTGCGTCAGAAGCAGCGCCTTGGCCCAGCGCAGCCCGAAGATCGTCAGCCCGAAGCCGACCGGAAGCCAGACGATGTGGACCCACCAGGGCGGCGCGAAGGCGCCGTCGACGACCAGCGCAGAGACGACAAGGATCGCGCCGATGATCAGGATCAGGAAGGCGGCCGGCCCGTCGCCGACGTTGAAGCTGGAAAAATCGAGGCCGCAGGCGCGGCACTTGTCGGCGAACCGGACCCAGCCGGCGAACAAGGTCTTCGACTTGCAGCGCGGGCAGCGGCCGGCAAGCGCGCCGGCGAGAGGGGAGACCTCCCGCACGCTGCTCCTACCCGTGGGTCGGCGCGCCCCAGCCGCCCCAAACGTAGATGGACACGAACAGGAACAGCCACACGACGTCGACGAAGTGCCAGTACCAGGCGGCCGCCTCGAAGCCGAAATGCTGCTTCGGGGTGAAGTCGCCCTTCCATGCCCGCACCAGGCAGACGCTCAGGAAGATTGTCCCGACGATGACGTGGAAACCGTGAAAGCCGGTCGCCATGAAGAAGGTCGAGCCGTAAATATTGCCTTTGAAGGCGAACGGCGCGTGGATGTACTCATAGGCCTGGATGCTGGTGAACAGCGCGCCGAGCAGGATCGTCAGCAACAGCCCCAGCTTGAGCCCCTCGCGATCGCCGTGGATCAGCGAATGATGCGCCCAGGTGACGGTGGTTCCCGAGCACAGCAGGATCAGGGTGTTGAGCAGCGGGAAGCCCCACGGGTCGAGCACTTCGATCCCCTTGGGCGGCCATTGCCCGCCGACCGCTTCGACCGCCGACGGGAACAGCGCTGCGCTGTAGAAGGCCCAGAACCAGGCGAGGAAGAACATGACTTCCGAGGCGATGAACAGGATCATCCCGTAGCGCAGGTGAAGCTGGACGACCGGCGTCTGATAGCCCTCGTGCGCCTCGCGGATGGTGTTCGCCCACCAATTGATCATGGTGACGATCACCGCGGCGAAGCCGGCGACCATGATCGGCGTGCCATAGGGGTTCTCGTGGAACCACAGCACCGCTCCGCCGGTCAGGGCGAGCGCCGCGAAGGCGCCGATGATCGGCCAGGGATCGGGCTCGACCAGATGGTAATCGTGGTTCTGCGTCACGGCCATGAACGGAGCTTTCCTCGTCTCGATTGCTCGCGGCTCTAGCTGCCGGAGTTCGGATTTTCCACTGGGTAAAATGTGTAGCTCAGGGTGATCTCGTCGAGGTCCTTGATCGCCGGATCGTCGCGAAGCTTCGGATCGACGAAAAACACCACCGGCATGTCGACGCTCTCGCCGCCGTTCAGCGTCTGCTCGGAAAAGCAGAAGCATTCGATCTTGGAGAAATATTGGCCGGCGAGGGCAGGCGTTACGTTGAAGGTCGCCGTCCCGGTTGTCGCGCGGGCGACGAGATTGGTCGCCCGATAGGCAATCTGCACCCGCTCGCCCGGGACGATCTTCACCGTCCGCTGCACCGGCTCGAACCGCCACGGCAGGGCGCGGTTGACGTTGGCGTCGAAGCGGACGCCGATCTCGCCGGTCGCGGCGCCAGGCGCCGAAGCGGCGCGCAGCGGCGTTCCGTTGAACCCGGTCACCTGGCAGAAGATTCGGTAGAGCGGCACCGATGCGAAGGCGAGGCCGGTCATGCCGAACACCAGCAGGACAAGGAACAAAGCCGTCCGGGTTTTTCCGCTCATCGGCCCATTCCGATCTTGGCGATGGTGATCAGGAACAGCAGAATGACGAAACCGCCGAGCAGCCAGGCCATGATCCGGGCACGCTCGCGCTGGCGCTTGCGGATGACCTCCGCTTCGGCCCTCGGTTCCTCGCCGACGATCTTGGTCATGGCAGCAGCCAGCGGTCGGCGACGACGCTGAGGAACAGGACGAACAGATAGACGACCGAGAAAGCGAACAGCCGCTTCTCCGGCCGCATCTGCGACGGCTCGGTCGCCCGGTTGCGGGCGACCGCCACGGCCATCGCGACGAAGACGATGCCGAGGCCGGTCGCCGCCAGCCCGTAGATCCAGCCGGTCAGTCCGATCGCCCATGGCGCTACCGCCGCTGTCGCCATGATCACGCTGTAGATCAGGATCTGCCGGCGCGTTGCGGCAACCCCGGCGACCACCGGCAGCATCGGCACCTTGGCGGCCGCATAATCGGAGCGGACGAACAGCGACAGCGCCCAGAAATGCGGTGGGGTCCACAGGAAGATGATCGCGAACAAGAGCGCCGGCAGAAGCTCGATCCGCCCGGTCGCGGCGACCCAGCCGATCAGCGGCGGGAAGGCGCCGGCGGCCCCGCCGATGACGATGTTCTGCGCCGTCCGCGGCTTCAACCAGACGGTGTAGACCAGCACGTAGAACAGGATCGAGGCAGCCAGCAGCAGAGCGGCGAGATGATTGGTCGCGAGGTCCATCAGCACCACCGAGAAGCCGGCGAGCCCGACTCCGAAGTGGAGCGCCGACTGGCGATCCATCCGGCCGGCGGGAAGCGGCCGGTTGGCGGTCCGCCGCATCTTCGCGTCGAG
>CAMPJH010000108.1 GCA_946886845.1 uncultured Sphingomonas sp.
GGATGGCGTCGCCTTCCGGCCCGACCGCTACAATCGCGACGACAAGCTGCTCGCCCGAGTGAAGCTCGACGGCGCGGAGTCGGCGTCGGCGCTCTAGCCTAGCAGCTGCAGCTCTTTTTCTTCGGCGGCGGCGGGGCAGTGGTCGCATATTCGGCGCGGGTCAGGATTCGCGACTTGTCCCTGTCGGCGCCGCGGAACTTGTCGAGCGTCGTCACCGCCCATTCCTCGAACGACAGCCGGCCGTCGCGGTCGGTATCGAGCTTGGCGAACGGCTTGCGACGCGGCTCCAGCAGCTCGGCGAGCTCGATCCGCCCGTCCTTGTTCTTGTCGGCGCGGTCGAACCTTTTCTCCTCGCGGCTCTTGGGGCTTGCTTCGGGCGGCTGGCGTGACTTCTGCGCGATCATCAATGGGCCGCCGGGGCCGGCCGCGGGCGGCGGCGGAAGCTGCTGATCCTCTGCCCTTCCCTGCCAGAACAGGAATGCGCCGGTCAGCATCAGGAAACAGGCCAAAGCCCCCGCCAGGAATCGCCACACAGGGATGTCCCCCAAACTGGAGATTCGGCGCGACCATCGTCCATAACCGACGCGCCGCTGTCAACCGATGCGGCCGCTCCAGCGGTGCGCCAGCATCGCTACTGCCCGTCCCGCGCTGCCTTCGGCTTCTTCGCGAACGAGATCGCGAGCGGCGGCCCTAGCGAGCATCGTCAGCGGGCGAACCCGCCGTTCGAATCGATGGCCGCTCAGCCGGTGCAGATATTCGTTGGCCGGATCGAGCAGCGCCGGAACGCCGCGCCGTCCGACCGACGCCAGCGCATAGAGCGCGCCGGCATCGCCAAGCCTGGTATCTTCCGAGCCGAATAGCCGGCCGCCGATCGCGAACAGGATTGCGCCTCGCCTCGCGACGAGCTGCGGGTCTACATCCGGATCGAGAAGCGTCGCCCATCCCGGCTCGAGCTCGGCCAACTCGGCGCCCTTAATCCCGTTGGCGAGCAGATAATTGGCGGCGGCGCGAAGCCGCGGCTCAGCCGGCGGCGGTTCGCCGTCCAATGCCTCCAGCCGCTCACGCCACCAGGCGAGCTTGATCCGCCCCAGTGCCGGCTCGGTCGAGCGGGCAACGACGTCGCCCATCGCCGCATCGAGCGCGAACAGAGCGGCAAACGCATCACGAAGGCCGGAACGGATATGGAGAAGCGCCAGCTCGCGGTCGGCGCCGATCAAAGCCGGATCAGCGATAACAGACGGTCTTGGCGGCGGCGACGACATCCTCGGACTTGATTAGCGCCATTTTCTCGAGGTTGGCGGCATAAGGCAAAGGCACGTCGGCGTCGGTCACTCGAAGCACCGGCGCGTCGAGGTCGTCGAACCCCTCGGTCATGGCGATGGCGATGATTTCCGAGCTGATCGAGCAGGTCGGCCAGCCTTCCTCGACGACGACCATGCGGTTGGTCTTGGCAAGGCTTTGCAGCACGGTCGGCTTGTCGAGCGGCCGCAAGGTTCGAAGGTCGATGACCTCGGCATCGATCCCTTCGGAAAGCAGCTGCTTGGCGGCTTCGAGCGCCACTCCGACGCCGATCGAATAGCTGACCAGGGTGACGTCCTTGCCCGGCCGCACCACCTTCGCCTTGCCGATCGGAAGCACGTAATCCTCGACGTCGGGCACGTCGAACTTCTGGCCGTAGAGCAGCTCGTTCTCGAGGAACACGACCGGGTCTTCGGTCCGGATCGCAGCCTTCAGCAGCCCCTTGGCGTCGGCGGCGCTATAGGGCGCGATCACTACCAGCCCGGGAACGCTCGCGTACCATGGCGCGAAATTCTGGCTGTGCTGGGCGGCGACCCGCGCCGCGGCGCCGTTGGGGCCGCGGAACACCACCGGGCAGCGCATCTGGCCGCCGGACATGTAATTGGTCTTGGCGGCCGAGTTCACGATATGGTCGATCGCCTGCAGGGCGAAGTTGAAGGTCATGAACTCGACGATCGGGCGGAGGCCGCCCATCGCCGCGCCTGTACCGACCCCGGCAAAGCCATATTCGGTGATCGGCGTGTCGACGACCCGCTTGGCCCCGAACTCCTCGAGCAGTCCCTGAGTGACCTTGTAGGCGCCCTGATATTCGGCGACCTCCTCGCCCATCACGAACACCCGCTCGTCGCGGCGCATTTCCTCAGCCATGGCGTCGCGCAGCGCTTCGCGAACCGTCATTTCGGCCATGGTCGCGCCTTCCGGCGCGTCCGGCGCGTCGACCGTGTCGGCAACGTCGGCGACGAGGTCGCGCGCCGCGGTGTCCATCTGCTTCGGGGTCGGCAGGTCTTCGTCCTGCATCGATTCCGCTTCGGGGATCGAAACTTCCGGCTTGGCCGCCGGCCTGGCTTCCGCCTCGGGCTCGTGCTTCGGCCCGCTCGGCGCTTCGGCTGCGCCGCTTTCCGTTTCGAGCAGCGCGATCGGCGCTCCGACCTTCACCCCGTCCGTACCTTCCGGGACCAGGATCTTGGCGATCTTGCCCTCGTCGACCGCCTCGAACTCCATGGTCGCCTTGTCGGTCTCGATCTCGGCGAGGATGTCGCCGCTCGAAACCTCATCGCCTTCCTTGACCAGCCATTTGGCGAGCGTGCCTTCCTCCATCGTCGGGGACAGCGCGGGCATCTTCAGCTCGATCGGCATCAGTAGCTCTCCACCAGCACATCGGTGGTCAGCTCGGCCGGGTCGGGCTCGGGCGACTCCTCGGCGAACTTGGCGGCTTCGACGATGAGCTCCTTGATCTGCTTGTCGATGGCTTTGAGCTCATCTTCCTTGACGCCCATCTTCTCGAGCTCGCGGGCGGCATGCTCGATCGGGTCGCGCTTCTCGCGATACTCCTGCACTTCCTCGCGGGTCCGGTACTTGGCCGGGTCCGACATCGAATGGCCGCGGTAACGGTAGGTCATCAGCTCGAGGATGATCGGGCCGTTCTCGCGCGCCCATTCGATCGCCATCTCGGCCGCTCCGCGCACCGCCAGAACGTCCATCCCGTCGACCCGGACGCCCGGGATCCGGAAGCTCTCGCCGCGCTTGTAGAAATTCGGCTCCGACGCCGACCGCTCGACCGACGTGCCCATCGCATAATGGTTGTTCTCGATCGCGTAGATGACCGGCAGGTTCCACAGCTTGGCCATGTTGAAAGATTCATAAACCTGGCCCTGGTTGGCGGCGCCGTCGCCGAAGTACGTCAGGCAGATCCCGCCGTCCCCGCGATATTTGTGGGCGAAGGCGAGCCCGGTGCCGAGCGAAACCTGGGCGCCGACGATGCCGTGGCCGCCGTAGAAGCCGTGCTCGACGCTGAACATGTGCATCGATCCGCCCTTGCCCTTGGAGATGCCGGCGGCGCGGCCGGTCAGCTCGGCCATGATCAGCTTGGGGTCGATCTTGTAGGCGAGCATGTGGCCGTGGTCGCGATAGCCGGTGATGACGCTGTCGTGGCCGACCCTCATCGCCGACTGCAGCCCGACCGCGACCGCTTCCTGGCCGATGTAGAGGTGGCAGAAGCCGCCGATCAGGCCGAGGCCGTACAGCTGGCCGGCGCGCTCCTCGAAGCGGCGGATCAGCAGCATTTCCTTGTAGAATTCGAGCAACTGGTCTTTGTCCGCCTTGAAGCGCTTGGGCTCGGGCGGCCGCTTCGCCTTGGGCGCGGCTTTTGGAGGGGATTTCGCTTTGGCGGAACGCGCCACGGGCTGATCTCTCGGGCTGTGATGAGGCGCCGCGTCTATAGGTGCGCGGCTGGCTAGCGGCAACAGGCGCTAGTCCAGCGGGACGATCACCTCGTCGGCGCGGATCAGGCCGAGGTCGCGACGGACCAGCTCGTCGGCCATGTCGGGGTCGGCTTTCTTCGGATCGAGCAGCGCCGAGCGATGCCTCAACCTGGCTTTCTCGGTCTCGAGCTTGGCAAGCTCGGCTTTGCGCTCCTGCAGGTCGCGATGATAGCCGCCCCAGGCGAGCAGGCCGTTGGGGCCGGCAACCGCATAGCCGCCAAAATTGCCGACGACGAGCAGCGCCAGTGCCGGCCAGAAGGTCCGGCGGATCAATCCGATATTGCGCTTTCCACCCATCGCGTCCCCACAAGAATCACGAGTGAGTCACGAACGCAAGCGAAATCCGTAGCTTGGCGGCAAATCCTGTGGATCAGCCGCGACGATACGCTTTGATCGCGCCGATGCCCGGATAAACCGCGCGGCCGCCCAGCTCCTCCTCGATCCGCAACAGCTGGTTGTACTTCGCCGTGCGATCCGAGCGGGCGAGGCTGCCGGTCTTGATCTGGCCGGTGCCGAGCGCGACGGCGAGGTCGGCGATGGTCGAATCCTCGGTCTCGCCCGAGCGGTGCGACATCACCGCCGTGTATCCGCTGCCCTGCGCCAGCCGGACGGCGGCGATGGTTTCGGTCAGGGTGCCGATCTGGTTGACCTTGACCAGGATCGAATTGGCGATGCCTTCCTCGATGCCCTTGGCCAGTCGCGGGACGCTGGTGACGAACAGATCGTCGCCGACCAGCTGCAGCCGCGACCCCAGGCGCTCGGTGACGAACTTCCATCCCGACCAGTCGTCCTCGGCCATTCCGTCCTCGATCGAGGCGATCGGATATTCGTCGGCCAATTCGCCGAGATAAGCGGCCATGTCGACCGAGCTCAACGTCCTCCCTTCGCCCGTCATCCGGTAGGCCCCGTCGCGATAGAATTCGGTCGCCGCGCAATCGAGCGCCAGCACGACGTCGCTGCCGGCGCGGTAGCCGGCGGCCTCGACCGCGCTGATGATGAAGTCCAAAGCCTCGCGGGCCGAGCCGAGGTTCGGGGCGAAACCGCCCTCGTCGCCGACCGCGGTCGACAGGCCCGCCTGGTGAAGCGCCGATTTCAGCGCCTGGAAGATCTCGGCGCCACAACGCAGCGCTTCCGAAAAGCTGGTAGCGCCGACCGGCATCACCATGAATTCCTGGAAGTCGATGGGATTGTCGGCATGGGCGCCGCCGTTGAGGATGTTCATCATCGGCACCGGCAGGATATTGGCCGCGTCGCCGCCGAGATAGCGGTACAAGGGCTGGCCGGTGGCAGTCGCAGCCGCCTTGGCGCAGGCGAGGCTGACCCCGAGGATCGCATTGGCGCCGAGCCGGCTCTTGTTCTCGGTTCCGTCGAGCGCGATCATCGACGCGTCGATCTCGCCCTGGTCCTCGGCATCATGGCCGATCAGCGCCTCGGCGATCGGCCCGTTAACCGCTTGGACCGCCTTGGCGACGCCCTTCCCGCCCCACCGAGCCGGATCGCCGTCGCGAAGCTCGACCGCCTCGTGCGCGCCGGTCGAGGCGCCCGACGGGACCGCCGCGCGGCCGAGGCTGTCATCGTCGAGCACCACATCGACCTCGACCGTCGGGTTGCCGCGGCTGTCCAGAATCTGGCGGCCGCGAATGGCGGTGATTGCAGTCATGGAATTCCTTCTTACGTAAGCGTAATGAAAACCGTTGGCTGCGCGACCTATAGTCCGCGCAACTTTCGCGGTGAAGCGGCGGAACGCCCGAGCGGATGCCGGGTTGAAGTCCGAAAGGAGGACTTGTCGATGGCTCAAGAGAATAGCGACCTTCCCGAAGGCACCGATGAGGTGATCGAAGGGGCGATGGAAACCGACACCAGCGTGACCACCAGCTCGTCGGGCCGAAGCCGAGGATCGCGCGGCGGCAGCCGAGCATCGGCTTCCACCGGCAACGCGATCATGGAGAAGGTCCGCAGCGGCAGCGACAAGCTTTCCGAGCAGGCCG
>CAMPJH010000109.1 GCA_946886845.1 uncultured Sphingomonas sp.
CGCGGTCCAGCAGCCTGTCATCGAGCCGTCCCGCTGCTATCAGCGTCGCAGTGAGCATCAGCGATCAAAAACCTCCACTCGCCTTAATCGCGGGCGCGACGGCAAGCGGCAAGTCGGCACTTGCGCTGGCGCTCGCGACACGCACCTGCGGAGTCATCATCAACGCGGACAGCGCGCAAATCTATCGCGACCTGCCGATCCTCAGCGCCGCGCCGACAGAAAGCGAGCGGGCGCGAGCCGAGCATCGCCTGTACGGAGTGCGCGACGGCGCCGAGCCGTGCTCGGCTGCAGACTGGGCCGACATGGCGCGGGCCGCAATCGCTGAGACGCACGCAGCTGGCCGGCTACCGATCCTGGCCGGTGGGACCGGCCTTTATCTTCGTACCTTAGTCGACGGCATCGCGCCGGTTCCGCCGGTGGACCCGGACGTCCGCAACGAAGTCCGCGCAGCGTCGCTCGAGGAGAATCGCGCGCGGCTCGAGAAAGCCGACCCGGAAGGTGCGGCGCGGCTGGGATCTGGCGACAAGGCCCGAACCGCGCGCGCGCTGGAAGTTGTGCTTTCGACCGGGCGAAGCTTGGCCGACTGGCAATCGGAGCGTTCCGGCGGAATCGCGCAAGACGTCAACTTGCTGCCGTTGATCCTGCTGCCGCCGCGCCCTTGGCTGTACGCGCGCTGCGACGCCCGGTTCGGAGCGATGATCGTCAATGGCGCGATCGAGGAAGTGCAGGCGCTGCTCGCCCGGCGGCTCGATCCGGCGCTGCCGGTGATGCGGGCGATCGGCGTGCGCGAGATCGCCGCGTTCCTCGCCGGCGAGACAGAGCACGACGAGATAATCAAGCGCGGCAGCCAGGCGACGCGCAATTACGCCAAGCGGCAATACACCTGGTTCGCTCATCAGCCGCCGCCTGAATGGCCGCGTTTCGGCGCGGAGCTCGACGACTCGACGATCGAACAGGCTCTGGCCCTGCTTCGGCCGAGCGCGTAGTCGGCAGCCATGGAGCTGATCCGCGACCGCGACATCGACCCGGCCCCGCTCAAGGGGAAGCGGGTCGCCGTCCTCGGCTTCGGCAACCAGGGCCGCGCCCAGTCGCTCAACCTCAAGGACAGCGGCATCGACGTCGTCGTCGGCCTTCGCGGCTCGTCGCTCAACCGAGCCATCGCCGAGGAGCTCGGGCTCGAGGTTGCCGACCTCGACGAGGCCGCCGCCTCGGCCGACGTCGTGATGCTCCTCGCCCCCGACGAAATCCTCGGCGACCTCTATCGCGCGATCGAGCCAAAGCTTCGTCAGGGAGCCGCGCTCGGCTTCAGTCACGGCCTCGCGATCCATTTCGGCCAGGTCGAGCCGCGCAGCGACATCGACGTGTTCCTGGTCGCGCCCAAGGGCCCAGGAACGGCACTTCGGGCGCTCTACAAAGCCGGCAAAGGCATGATCGCGCTGTGGGCGGTCGCCCAGGACCGCAGCGGCTCGGCGCGCGATATCGCCTTCGCCTACGGGCGCGCGATCGGCTGCGCCCGCGCCGGGCTCATCGCCTCGTCGTTCGAGGAAGAAGCCGTCGCCGACCTGTTCAACGAAAATGCGGTCGTCTGGGGCGGCGTCCCGGAACTTCTGCGCGCCGGCTTCGACACGCTGGTCGAGGCGGGCGTCTCGCCCGAGGTTGCCTATCTTGAGTGCGTTGGTGAGCTCAAGCTGATCGCCGAGCTGATCGACGCGCGCGGGATCGCCGGAATGCGCGAGGCGATCTCCAACACCGCCGAGCTCGGAGCGGTGCTCGGCGGCCCGGCGATTATCGGCCCGGAAGTCCGCGAGCGTATGGGCCAGGTGCTGGAATCGGTGCGCTCGGGCACTTTCGCCAAAGCGCTGCGCGAGGAGGCGCGAAGCGGCTATTCGAAGCTGCAGGCGGCGCGCAAGGCGGCGCGATCAGAGAAAATCGAGCAAGCCTATACCAGGCTCAAGGACGTCTCGGCGGATTAGCCGATTTCATCGGCTATCGGCATTTCCCGCTCACCGACCGAAGCCCGCTCGAGATAGGCCTTCTGGAGCTTGCGATGCGCCTCGGCAGCTTCCTTGTCTGTCGCAGCCTGAGCAAGCTCGAGCTCTTCGGCGGCGCGCTGCGCGAAGTACGCGCGGTCCATGGTGCCGTCCTGTTCGCTCATTGCCCTGCTCCCGCTGACCGGTACGGCCTAGCACATTTCGCGTCCCAAGTCGCCCCGCCCGCCTCGAAACAGCGGCGGGCCGGCGCATTGTCTAGGGCAAAAGCGCGGCGTGTCGGAACAACGCGAGCCCGAGGAACAGGCCGGCGAGCGCGAGGACGACCGATCCGATGACATAGGCCGCGGCCAGGGCGTAGCTATGCCGCTCCACCAGCAATGCGGCATCGAGCGAAAAGGCGGAGAAGGTCGTGAACCCGCCGAGGATCCCGGTCGTCAGGAATAGCCGCAAATGCTGGTTCAGACCGGTTCGGTACGCGAAATAGCCGGCCAGCAGGCCGATCAGGAACGAGCCGAGCACGTTGACGACCAAGGTCCCGAACGGGAAGCCGTAGCCGAGCAGCCGGACTGCCGCGAGATTGACTCCGTGGCGAAGCGCGCCGCCAATCCCAGCACCAATGAATACAATAAGATAGCCCATGACTCTCCTGCCGCGCGTGAGCTGTCGGTTACTTCCGCCCGAACAGCTTCTCGATGTCGGAATGGGCGAGCTTGACCCAGGTCGGGCGGCCATGATTGCACTGGCCCGAGCGCGGCGTAACCTCCATCTCGCGAAGCAGCGCGTTCATCTCGGCGACCGACAGCACCCGCCCTGCCCGAACCGAGCCGTGGCAGGCGATCGTCGCCTCGACATGGTCGAGCCGCTCCTTGAGCGACAGCGCCGAGCCCAGCTCGGCGATTTCGCCGGCAAGGTCGGCGAGCAGCCTGGCGACGTCGGGGCTGCGAAGCGCCGCCGGTACCGACCGAACCAGCATCGTCGTCGGCCCGAACCGCTCCATCTCCAGCCCGAGATCGGCGAGCTCGCTGCCAGCCCCTTCGAGCCGGTCGCAATCAGGCTCATCGAGCTCGACGGTTTCGGGGATCAGCAAATCCTGGCGCGGCACCGCCCCGTCCAAGCGCGCGGCTCGCAGCCGCTCGAGCACCAGTCGCTCGTGGGCGGCGTGCTGGTCGACGATCACCAGCCCGTCCTCGGCCTCGGCGACGATATAGGTGGCGGCGACCTGGCCGCGCGCCACGCCGAGCGGAAATGCCTGCACCGATTCGGTCGCGGGCTCGGCGCGGGCGGCGGGCTCGACCCGAATGCCGCTGAACAGCGCCCTTTCCTCGCGGACTCCGGCCGGTGGCGACGGTGAAATGCTGCTCGTCCAGACGACCGGCGCGGCGGCCTGCTCGCGCGCGGCGCTGCGGTGCGATTCGGAATCCAGCGCCGACCGGAGCCCACCGACGATCAGACCGCGCACCGCAGCCGGGTCGCGGAACCGGACCTCGGTCTTGGCCGGGTGGACATTGACGTCGACCTCGTCGAGCGGGACCGTCAGGAACAAGGCCGCGATCGGGTGGCGGTCGCGGGGGATCATGTCGCGATAGGCGGCGCGAAGCGCCCCGACCAACAGCCGGTCCTTTACCGGCCGCGAATTGACGAACAGATATTGCTGGTCGCCGACCCCGCGGTTGAAGGTCGGCAGGCTGACAACCCCGGTGAGCCCGAGACCGTCGCGCACGCAATCGATCCCCACGCCGTGTTTTTCAAGCTCCGCCGCAAGCAAAGCCGCGACCCGAGCTTGCGGGCTGGCGGGCTGCAGTGACAGGATTTTGCGCCCGTCATGCTCGAGCGTGAAGCCGACGTCGCTGCGTGCCATCGCCAGGCGCTTCACGGCGTCGAGGCAGGCGGCATATTCCGATCGCGTGCTGCGCAGGAACTTGCGGCGCGCCGGGACCTTGCCGAACAGCTCCTCGATCCGCACCCGGGTTCCCGGCGGAAGCGCCGCCGGGCCTTCGCCGGCGACCTGACCATGGTCGACCTCGATGCGCCAACCATCGCCGCCGCGGACCCGGCTGTCGAGCGTCAGGCGCGAAACGCTGGCGATCGACGGCAGCGCCTCGCCGCGAAAGCCGAAGCTGGTTACCTGCTCGATGCTGTCGCCGGGGAGCTTGGAGGTCGCGTGCCGCTCCAGCGCCAGGCGCATCTCGCCCGGGTCCATGCCGCTGCCGTCGTCGATCACCTCGATCAGGCCGATGCCACCGCCCGACAACCTGATCGTGACATTTTGCGCGCCCGCGTCGAGCGCATTTTCGACCAATTCCTTGAGCGCGCTCGCCGGCCGTTCGACCACCTCGCCGGCGGCAATCCGGTCGACGAGCTCCGACGGCAGTCTTCTTATTGACATGTGACAGGGTCTAGCCCAATCCGAGCCGTCCCGCGAAGCGCTGATTTCCCGACAGAAATTCAGTTAGCATTCAATGGGAAGCGGTTAATTCAATCATGTGGCCGGGGGGACTTTCGGCCGCCGATGACGAGGGCGAGACTAAGCACACATGTTCTGGACGCGCTGGTTCAAATGGATGTCGCACGACATGGCGATCGATCTCGGGACCGCCAACACGCTGGTCTACGTCCGCGGCCGTGGCATCGTCCTCAACGAGCCGTCGGTGGTGGCGATCGAAACCGTCAACGGCATCAAGCGGGTGAAGGCGGTCGGTGACGACGCCAAGCTGATGATGGGCAAGACCCCCGACCAGATCGAGGCTATCCGCCCGCTCCGCGACGGCGTCATCGCCGACATCGACGTCGCCGAGCAGATGATCAAGCACTTCATCCACAAGGTGCACGGCGGCAAGATGCGCGCCTGGCGCTTCCCCGAAATCGTCATCTGCGTTCCGTCGGGATCGACCAGCGTCGAGCGCCGCGCGATCCGCGACGCCGCCTCCAACGCCGGCGCCAGCCAGGTTTATCTGATCGAGGAGCCGATGGCGGCCGCGATCGGCGCCGACATGCCGGTGACCGAGCCGATCGGCTCGATGGTCGTCGACATCGGCGGCGGCACCACCGAGGTCGCCGTGCTGTCGCTTCGCGGGCTCGCATACACGACATCGGTGCGCGTCGGCGGCGACAAGATGGACGAAGCGATCAGCTCCTACGTCCGCCGCAACCACAACCTCCTGATCGGCGAAGCGACCGCGGAACGGATCAAGAAGGAAGTCGGGATCGCCAAGCCGCCGACCGACGGGATCGGCAAGACCGTGCACATCAAGGGCCGCGACCTGGTCAATGGCGTTCCCAAGGAGATTTCGATCAACCAGGGGCAGATCGCGGAGGCGCTGTCGGAGCCGGTGGGGACCATCGTCGAAGGCGTCCGGATCGCGCTCGAGAACACCGCTCCGGAGCTTGCCGCCGACATTTGCGACCAGGGAATTGTCCTGACCGGTGGCGGCGCTCTGCTTCAGGGGCTGGACGAAGTGCTTCGCGACGAGACCGGGCTGCCAGTGACGGTCGCCGAGGATCCGCTGACCTGCGTCGCGCTTGGCACCGGCCGGGCGCTCGAGGAAGAGCAGTTCCGCGGCGTTCTGCAGACCGCCTGAGGACGGGCTGAGCGGTGGCGACGCCGCGGCCGGGGTGGTCGAGACGCGCGCAATACGGGCTGTTCTTCAGCTTCATTGCGGC
>CAMPJH010000110.1 GCA_946886845.1 uncultured Sphingomonas sp.
CGCCAATTTCACCGCCCCGCTGACCGAAGGCGATTTCGTCATCTAGGGACGCTGCTCTTGCGCCGTTAGCCGAGGGCCTTTCGAACCGCCTTCGACAGGGCTTCGGAGCGGAACGGCTTGGCGAGAATCGGCGAGTCCGGCGCGACCCGCCGGATCGCGTTGGTTTCGCTGTAGCCGGAGACGAACAGGATCTTTTGGCGCGGGGCGGCCTTCAGCATCCGGCTGGCGACCTCGGCACCCGACATCGACGGCATGACGAAATCGAGGACGACGAGGTCCGGGCGCTCGGCGGCGAACTCTCCGAGCGCGGTTTGCCCGTCGGCGCACTCGCGCACCCGATAGCCGTCATCGGCGAGTGCCTCGGCGATGAACCCGCGAACATCGGGATCGTCGTCGACGACCAGCACCGAGGCGCTGCGCTGTTCGGCGGGCTCGGTTTCGTCGCTATCGGATGCCCCGGCCGAGGCGTCCGCCGACCCGGCGGCCTTGAAGAGTAATTTGATCGCGGTGCCATGGCCCGGGGCGGTATCGATCCGAGCGGTGCCGCCCGATTGGCGCGCCATGCCATAAACCATCGACAGTCCGAGCCCGGTGCCCTTGCCGATTTCCTTGGTCGTGAAGAACGGTTCGAACGCACGGCTGGCGACATCGTCGGCCATGCCGGTGCCGGTGTCGCTGATGCACAATTCGACATAGTCACCGTCGTCGAGCTCGGGATCGCCCTCCACTTTGGTCGACCGCGCGACGAACTTGAGCACGCCGCCATTGGGCATTGCGTCGCGCGCGTTGATGGCAAGGTTGAGGACCGCGACCTCGACCTGGGTCGGATCGGCCATCACCGGCATCCCGCTATCCTTCAGGTCGAACTGCTTGGTGATCCCCGGCCCGAGCACGTTGCGCAGCAGCGGCCGCATGTTCTGGATGAGCGGGCCGATTTCGATTGGCCGGACCTCGAGCCGCTGCACCCTGCTGAACGCCAGCAGCTGGCCGGTCAGCCTTGCCCCGCGCTCGGCCGCGGTCAGCGCGTTGGTCGCATAGCGCTTGAGCTTTGCATTCTCGATTTGCTTGGTGACAACGTCGAGACCGCCGACGACCACGGTCAGCAAATTGTTGAAGTCATGCGCGATCCCGCCGGTCAGCTGGCCGAGTGCTTCCATTTTCTGGCTCTGCCGGAGCTGTTCCTGGGCGGCCCTGAGATCGGTGATGTCGCGCGCTTCGAACAGCAAGTAGATCACCTTGCCGTCGCGGTCCCTGACCGGCTGAACGGCAACGTCGAGATGGGCGGTCGGAACGCCCGGCCGCTCCATTATCACCTGGGCGACGAACAGCTCGCCTTTGGCGGCCGTCTTGATCGCCCGCTTCAGCAATGGCTTGTGCTGCGGATAACCGCTCAGCGTCGGCGCGTCCCAGATCTTCTGGCCGATCCCGTCGCGGGCGTTCACCGCACGCCACACCGCTTGCTTGCGATTGAGCTCGATGATCGTTCCGTCGGGATCGAGCAGCACCAGCACCTCGAGCACGGCGTCGAACACGGCACGGAAGCGGGCCTCGCTCTGGCCGAGCTCGGCGGTGCGTTCCGCAACCAGGCGCCTAAGCTCGAGCTCCGCCTCCTTGGCGAGCGTGATGTCGGTGGCGACGCCAATATAGCCTATCACCTCGCCGTCGGCTCCGAACCGCGGCTGCGACACGCTTCTCAGCCAGCGAAACTCGCCGTCGTGGCGAAGGTAGCGCCCCTCGAGCGCGAACGGTTGGCGCGATTCTTCGCCGGCGATGCTCTCGGCGACGATCCGGTCATGATCGTCGGGATGGATTCGCGTGCGCCAGTCGAGCGTTTCGGCGGCTTCCCGGCTCGACCCGGGTCCGCCGACGAACTCGACATAATGGTCGTTGACGAACTCGCGGACCCGGTCGAGCCGGGTCACCCACATCATCGCCGGCGCCGAGTTGGCGATCCGCTTGAAGCGCGCCTCGCTCTCACGAAGCGCGCGCTCGGCCGACCGCTGCTCGGTGACGTCGGCGACCAGGATGACAATCCCGTTGATGCTTCCGCCGGTGCCCTTCCACGGCACATATTGGACCTGGACAGCGACCCTGCCGCGGCTGTTGTGGTCCATCTCCGCGACGAACAATTGCGGCTCCCCGGCAAGCGTGGCCTGGA
This sequence comes from uncultured Sphingomonas sp., assembly GCA_946886845.1. Next base: position 2,159 of record CAMPJH010000110.1, read on the forward strand.
GCAATGGCTCGCGATGCGCCCAGGCGGTTTCGCCAAGCAGCTCGCGGATCGTTTGGCCAAGGATGTCGGCGCGTGGCCGGCCCAGCCATTCGGCGAGGCTTGCGTTGAGGAAGCGGTACTTCAAGTCTCGGTCGAGATAGGCGACCATCACCGGCAGCAGGTCGGCGAGCGCCAGCATGCCCGGACCGGTGAAGAACTCGGCCGGTAAATGGTTCGGCAGGTCGAGCGCAGCCGGATCGAGGGCCGGGGAGGCAGGGCGTCGGCCCGCGCCGGATTTGGCCTTGTCCTTCGCTCCCGTCGCCATGGCTCGAAAGACTGCGCATCAACCCACGGAAGCGCAAGGAAAAGCTGCGCCGGCGAGGAGCCGGGCACCGCTAGGCGGCAAGTGTTTCCGACGTGTCTCCGGCGGTCGACAGCCTTAGCCGAAGCAGTCGTGCCGGCGAATCCGAGCCGCGCGCGCAGCTCCGCCGCGGAGCGACGATCCCGGTCGGCTCGAAGCCGAGCTTCTCGAGCACTCGGGCCGAAGCCGGATTGTCGAGAAAGTGGGACGCTTCCAAAGCCGCCAGCCGCAAGGCGCGGGCGATGTCGATCAGCGCGGTCGCGGCCTCCGTTGCGATCCCGCGGCCCCAGTGGGCTCGGGCGATCCAATAGCCGAGCTCAACCGCGCCCGACGGCCGCCGGCCGAGCCCGCAGGCGCCGACCAGCCGCGGCGCGCCGTCGGTCCGTTCCATGATCATGAAGGACGGCAGCAGCGGGTCGCGGGGCCGGGCGAGAAACGCCTCGGCGTCGCGCAGACCATAGGGCGAGGGCGCCGTCGCCAGGTTGCGAAGGATTCGCTCGTGGGCGATCGCCGCCGCGAGCGCCGGCGCGTCTTCGGGGAATCCGGGCCGCAGGAGCAGCCTGTTGGTTCGCGCGAACATTCTTCCTTCTCCTCCACGCCCGCGCCCCCAAGCGGGACGCGTTACGATTTCGGGAGAAGGAAAAAGAAAAAGGGGAGACCCCTCGGGGGGCTCCCCTTCTCCCATATTGGCTTCGATCTTTTTTTCTAGGATCTCGTCCGGGCCGCCCCTTATGGGAACGGTCCCTTTATGACCGTTCCTATTTTGTCGCTTCCGCTGCCGGCATGACGTGCACGTACTTGCGGCCGAGCTTGCCGTCTCGGAAGGCGACAGTCCCGTCGGTCAGTGCAAAAAGCGTGTGGTCCTTGCCCATGCCGACGTTGTCGCCGGGGTGCCACTTGGTGCCGCGCTGGCGCACGATGATGCTTCCGGCGCGCGCGCTCTGGCTGCCGAACAATTTCACGCCGAGGCGCTTGCTCTCACTGTCGCGGCCGTTGCGGGACGAGCCGCCTGCTTTCTTATGTGCCATGGTCGCTTACTTCTTCGGCTTGGTGGGTTTCTTGGCCGCGGCCTTAGCAGGTGCAGCATTTTTTGTCGACGGCTTCGTCGCTTTGGGGGCCGCCTTTTTCGCGGCCGCCGGCTTTTCGGCCTTGGCGGCGGGCTTCGCTTCGACGCTCTCGCCGACAGCAGCCGTCTCCGCCGCTTCGGCCTTGGCCGGCTTCGCCGCTTCGGCCTTGGCCGGCGTCGTCGTCTTCTCCGCCTGGTGGTCGCCGATGGCGACGATCCTCAGGATCGTGTGCTGCTGGCGATGGCCCTTCTTGCGGCGGTAATTGTGGCGGCGGCGCTTCTTGAACACCGTCACCTTGTCGCCCTTGGCCTGGGCGATAATCTCGGCGGCGACGGTGAGGCCGTCCGTCTTCTTCAAATCGGAGCCGTCACCGGCGAGCAGGACGTCGCCCAGAGTGACCTTGTCACCGGCGTTTCCGTCCATCTTCTCGACGACGATCTTGTCTCCGGGGGCGACGCGATACTGCTTGCCGCCCGTGCGCACGACTGCGAACATTGGCTTGTCTCTTCTGTGCTTGTGCCGCGCGTCCGGCCAACCGCCTCCGCGCGAAAGCGAGCCGCCTATGGCAGCGGCCGCTGCCTGTCAACCGATGCAGCCGGACCGGTGAGTAGCCGGCGTGGAGTAAATCCACGCCGTCGATCGACGCGGCTTTGCCGGTCGTCGGCCGGTTCTCGCCATCTCTTCGCGCTGCCTCGCGATCGCTACACAATCACTCGCCTGCGCTCGGCGTCTCGAACTAATGCCGGTGCTCTGGCCTTAGCCGGTAGCGGCCGGAGTCGAAACCGGCGAACATGGTCTCGATCGCCGGATGGTCGATCGGCTCGTCGGTCTCGTCGGGGATCAGGTTCTGCTGGCTGACGTAAGCGACGTAGCTCGCTTCGGCATTCTCGGCGAGCAGGTGGTAGAAGGGTTGATCCTTCGAGGGGCGCATCGCTTCGGGAATCGCCTCGTACCATTCCTCGCTGTTGGCGAATTCGGCGTCGACGTCGAAAATCACGCCGCGGAAGTCGAGCAGCCGATGGCGCACGACTTCGCCGATGGCAAAGCGCGCCTCGGCAATGGCGATCTTTCGGTCCACGGACCCAAAACGTTCAAATGCCAACATGGCTTCCTATTTAGGGGCAGGGTGAGGCTAGGCAAGGACAAGAGCCGCTGCTAGAGGCGCGCGTCCGCTCGCGCCGGCAAGCCGGCACGCCCCAATACATCGTCCCGCGGAGAGGTGGCTGAGTGGTCGAAAGCACCGCACTCGAAATGCGGCGTACGGGCAACCGTACCGTGGGTTCGAATCCCACCCTCTCCGCCACCGATGCATGGCCGGCATGACTTCAGCAGCGCATTCCAATGCTTAGCGCCAGCACGCTTCGCGATCGCCGCGGCCTGTGGGCCTTCATCCTCGGGGTGATCGCCGTCACTGCCGGCGTGCTGCTTCATGCGCCGATGTTCTGGATGGGCCGCCACATGGGCTTCCGGCTCTACGGAATGCCGATGGGGGCCGACATGGTCATCGGCATGGCCGTGATCGTCGCGGGGGTCGCGATCGCCGCCTACGGCCTGCTTCCCCGCAACATCTCGAAGCAGCTTGCCGCCAGCCAGGACATCGTCGTTTCGCCGCCAGAGGACGCGCCGCTTACGGCAGCGCACTGGATGCTGATGTGCGTCCTCGTCCTGGCGCTCACCATCGACATCATGAAGCCGGCCAGCCTCGGCTTCACCATTCCTGGAATGGTAAGCGAATATCGGGCGAGCAAGGCGACGGTTTCGCTGGTGCCGTTCTTCGCGCTCACCGGCACCGTCGTCGGCTCGGTCGTCTGGGGCATCATCGCCGACATCTACGGGCGCAAGGCGTCAATCCTGCTGTCGGCGGTGATGTTCGTCGGCACCTCGATCTGCGGCGCGATGCCCT